>NZ_JAMYSE010000067.1:0-35335 GCF_040321795.1 Mesorhizobium sp. M0244
GATGGCGCCGGCGATCAGGCCGCCGATGGCGGCGCCGATGGTCGCGCCGATCACCGCGCCGGTGAAAGCGCCCAAGACGACGCGCGCGCCGAATTGCTGCGGCACCTTGCGGCTCGGCGTCGACGGCAGTTGGTCGGTGACCAGTTCGGCGATGGCCAGGATGGTGAAGATGCCGACGGCGATCCAGTGGCCCATGAAACTCGCCCAGGTGCCGGCGACCGGCAACCAGCCAAGCCAGGCGCCCCAGGCGACAGCGGCGGGTGCGGCCATGGCGCGCAGCCCGGCAACGACACCGATCAGAAGTGTAAGCCCGTAAAGCATGGTTGATGCCCTCGATCACCGGGTCCGGGACAGGTCCGCGAGGGCAAGCTAGCATAGGATCGGCGTTTGACCAGAGGTGGTGTAGCGCAGAATCACTCGGCACCTCGCGCAGCTTCACTTGGCAGTGAACGCCGGACCAGCCGCGATTACTCGGGCGCCATGCTTGCCTATTCAACGCATCGCCACTCAGACGAGCAGACGCACCGCTAACAGTCCAGCAAACAACCCGCCGATCGATAGGGCAAGGGAGGAGACAACGTACAGAATCGCCAAGGCAGCATCGCCGCGCTCCGCCAGGAGGACGGTGTCGAGGGAAAATGTCGAGAAGGTTGTGAACCCTCCCAGCACGCCCGTCGTCACGAACAGCCGCGTTGCCTGTGGTAGCCAGCCTTGATGGCCCAGTATTCTGCGATCGAACCCATAGCGAAGAAACCAAGCACATTCACGGCCAGCGTCCCGAATGGGAAACTCATGCCGAAAAGCTTCAACGTCGGTGTGTTGACGCCAAGACGGAATGCGCCGCCTAAACCGGCACCGAAGAAGACGATCAGATAATTCACGGACGGCGCTTTCGACTGGCTATTAGTGCACTGCAGACAACTATGATGACGCTCCCGCCCAAAAGCACGCTCCCCAGGACGAGCGGCGGCGTGGCAGTCCATTTCGCAAGCGCTGCCATAGCCGCAACGAGCCCGAGCACGGCAAAAGCTAGAAACTCGTCGTCAATGAACATGCCAACCAGTTCGTGCAGGATCAGGATGAACATTTTCATGAAACCCTCGCCACGGCCGGGCGGGCGACCAGCTTGATCGTAAGCAGCCCGACGGTCAGAAAGATTGCCACAAAGGCAAGAATGGCAAGATCATGCCCCGGCCAATCAATGCCGAGACCTTCGCCGGTCCAGAATACTCCAAATGCCGAAAGCATGACGCCAACACCGAACTTAAGGGTGTTTTCGGGTACTTGCGCGAGCGGTCGATGAATAACGACGCCTATTGCCAACACTAGGACGCAGGCAGCCAGTGCACCGATAGCCGCAGGCAACAGGAGGCCTCGGCCTGCTCCGACCGCGATGACAATGAATACCACCTCCAGCCCCTCCAGAACCACGGCTTTGAACGCCGTCATTCCTGCAAGCCAGCCGAGATGGGCTTCCGGACTGCGCCTTGCCTCGCGCAGTTGAGCCTCCTCCTCAGCAAACGCCTTCACCTCATCATGGAGAGCGAGAACGCCGGCGGCACGTAGAATAGCTTTGCGCAGCCACCGGAGGCCGAACAGAAGCAACAGCACGCCGATGACTAACTGCAATGCGTGAAGGGGAACGCGATCGAGCAGCGGCCCCAGCGTTAGAACAAGAAGTGCAAGCAATGCCAGCGCGGCGCCGGCGCCAATGACCGCAGGGCGCCAGCCTCGAACCACTCCGACCGCTAGCACGATTGTGAATGCCTCGACCACTTCAACAAGTGAAGCGAGAAAAGCTGCACTGACCGCAGGTGCAATGGTTGTCCAAGTGAACATCCAGCCCCTTCCAGGGTTCAAGAAACACACAGCTCTGGAAGGTCGGGAGGTTCGACATGCTCCTACCGACGCAGAGCGCCCGGTAGGAGTCATCAGCCTTGCGGCGGTTATTGGGGGACTCCATCCCCATCGGCCTGTAACCTAGTGCATCTTTGCAGTTCGTCAAAATTGCAGTTCGTCAAAATGCTTCACAAAAAGGTGCTGGTCATCGCTCGCGGCGAAACCAATGACGGATTCCTGGAGACTGGAGGCGGCCATGGCCGGAAGCGAACGCGCGAAAATGGCGGCGGGCGAGTGGTATTGCTGCCTCGATCCGGAACTGGAGACGCTGCGGATCACGGCACGCGACGCGGTGTTCGAGCACAACAGCCTGCCACCCCGGCAGCGCGGCGATATCGGGCCTGCCTTGCGGACGCTGCTCGGCGCTGCGGGCGCGGGCGCTCGGATCGAGGCGCCGTTCCACTGCGCCTACGGCTTCAACATCTTTCTCGGCGGCCGCGTCTTCCTCAATGCCGGCTGCACCGTCCTCGATACCGCGTCAGTCCGCATCGGCAGCGGCACGTTGCTTGGCCCCAATGTGCAGATCTACTGCGCCGAGCACCACAAGGAGGCGGCTGGGCGGCAGGCGGGTCTGGAGATCGCCAGGCCGATCGAGATCGGCGAGCACGCCTGGATCGGCGGCAATGCCATCATCCTCGGCGGAGTCAGGATCGGCGACGGCGCCATCGTCGGCGCAGGTGCGGTGGTGACGCGCAATGTGGCGGCGAACACTACTGTCGTCGGCAATCCGGCGCGGCCAATCAGGCGCGGCTGAGCATCCTTTGCTCCGGTAGGAGGTCATGTCCTCGTCCCGATAGGAAAGCAGCTGGTGTCACTTGGCCGGAGGTGGATGCAATCGCGTGTCGAGCGCAAACGCCTCCTGAATCTTCATGGCGTATGCCCCTCTGGCGACGCTCGCGTCGAAGATCAGGTTCCAGCTATAGTGCGATACGGCGCTCGGAATCACCACGAACCGGTGTCGTTGTAGAAGACCGTCGCCGAACGCCTGCTGCCCGGAGCTCGGAATGCCCGGGCGCAGCCAATTGGGGTTGGGCACGGCGGCGGGGTCGACGATATGCACATCCGTGACATCGCTGACGATCGCTGCCGTCATAACATGCGCTATCGTGTCGAGCGCCCTGAAGCCCTTATGGACGGCAACTTCTAAGATCGCAGTCGAAGGATCGATCGAGCAGTAGACCGCGCGCACGCCCTTGCTGTTCCAGCGTCCGCCGACCCTGTATGCGCCCTCGCCGCTGTCCCATGTAGACGCAAACGCGGCCTGATCGAGGCGCCATCCGATGAGATCGGAGCCACCAAGCGCTGCCGGCAGGGGCGTCATGCATAGACGCCATATTCAAGCCGCTCGAGATAGTCTTCTACAAGCTCGACACCCGCCGGCGTCGCCAGGAGATCGATTGGGCGGCGCTGGTCGAGCCCGATCGCCGGGCGCTCCAGCCATTGCTCAGCTTCCGCCTGCGAACCGAACACGTCGGTCGCTTTCGACAGGATCTCCGCGAACTTCCAGGTTCGTCCGCTCTGATCCTGATTGAGAGGCTTGGAGGGGACATCCTTGCGGCGCTGATAGGTGCGCAGGCTCATGCCGACCGCCTTCTCGAGCGAATCGGTCTTCTGGATGAAGACGAGTTGCCCAATGAGATGGTCCAGCGCCGAAGCCGGCAGGCCGTGCAGAAGCAACTCATGGGCATCCAAAGCGCTGCCGAGCTGTCGTGACAGAATGCGGGCGCCGCCGAGCAGCCTGGCCACCTTCTGCAGGTCGCTGCCGCCTGCCTTTGCAGCGGCCTTCTCCAATGCCATTGCCATGGGGGTTGCCTCTTTGCGTCATCTGTCGCTTTCATATATGACACGTGACGCGAACTATTTCAATGACGGGCAGGATCGAGGCAAAGCAATCCCTTCAAGAGAAAAAATAGCCTACAACTCGGGCTAGATGGCAATTCGACGTCGGCGCCGCCCCTCATCTGCCTGCCGGCATCTTCTCCCCGTAAAGTGACGGGGAGAAGGGGCCGGCCGCGACCTCCGCACCCTTCCTGCAACGCTGGAGATTGGCGAAATCGTTCGCGAAGGCGTCTTTCTCCCCGTCACTATACGGGGAGAAATGCCCGGTAGGGCAATGAGGGGCAGTGCAAACTTGAAGCGATTGCCTGGGATCGAGAGCCGGCGCCAGTCAAATCTCACCTTGGCGTGTGCGCCACGCGCTCGCCCTCAGCGCTCTTCGAGAACTCGCGCCGGTACTGCACGGGCGAGGTCCTGAGCCGCGCCGCGAAATGCTGGCGCAGCGAGGTGGCGCTGCCGAAGCCGGCCTCGAAGGCAATCGTGTCCATCGATTTTTCCGTTGCTTCCAGCAGCCGCTGCGCCAGCTGGACGCGCTGGTCGGTCAGCCAGTCGCCGAAACTGGTGCCGATCGTTTTTTGGAAGCGGCGCGTGAACGTCCGGCGGGTAAGGCCGGCGAGACCGGCAACGCTGTCCAGACCGTGCGGATCACCCAGGGTTTTGCGCACCGTTTCGAGAGCCTGGGTGAAGCGGTCCGCATTGTCGGTCCTGGCGATGGGGCGTTCTATGAATTGCGCCTGCCCGCCCTGCCGATGCGGAGAAAGCACGATCTGCCGGGCGAGGCGAAGCGCTGCCTCCGCGCCATAACGAGCCCGTACGACGTGCAGGCAGCAGTCGAGCCCGGCGGCGACGCCGGCGGATGTCACGACATCGCCATTGTCAATGTAGAGCACTTCCGGTTCGACGAGAATGTCGGGATAGAGTGCCTGCAGCTGATCCGCGTAGGCCCAGTGCGTCGCTGCTCGCCGCCCCGTAAGCAGTCCGGTTGCCGCGACAGCAAACGTGCCAAGGCACAGCCCGACGATCAGCGCGCCGCGCTCGTGCGCGCCAAGCAACGCCTCAATCAGTGTCGTCGGCGGTGAGATCCCGAGATCCTTCCAACTCGGCACGATGACGATGTCGGCGTCATCGAGCGCGGAAAGCCCATGCGGGACGCTGATGGTCAGTCCGGCATCGGTGCGGATCGGCCCGTCCTCAATCGCGCAGACCCGGAAGTCGAATCGCGGCAGGCCGAGCGACGTGCGGTCCGCGCCGAACACGAGGCATGGCACGGAGAGATGAAACGGGCTGATGCCATCGAAGGCGATGGCGGCGACGACAGGATCGGTCATGGAAGCACCAACAGGAATAGGACCCGATTGTCCTAATTCTTTCGAACAATGTCAATCGGGACACTTTTTGCGATCCTGCGCCGAGCTTATCCTTCACCCATCAATGCCAACGAGAAAGGAAAACCCATGTTGGAACCAGCCAAAGGCAAAGCTCCACGCCGCGCCCTCATCGTCATCGACGTTCAGAACGATTATGACGGCGGCAACCTCGCCATCCAGCATCCGCCGTTCCGCGAGAGCGTCGTCAATGTAGCGCGAGCGATGGACGCGGCCACCGAGGCAGGCGTCAAGGTGGTGGTTATCAAGCAGTTGGCACCGGAAACCTCACCGGTCTTCGCCAAGGGCAGCCATGGCGCCGAGTTGCACCCGGAAATCGCCAGGCGAAGCCGCGACCACTACATCGAAAAGAACTTGCCGAGCGCCTTCACCGGCACGGATCTCGAGGAGTGGCTGCGCGCCAACGCTATCGATACGATCACAGTCGTCGGCTACATGACGCATAATTGCGATCTGTCGACGGTCATCCACGCCGTGCATATGGGTTTTGAGGTGGAGTTCCTGGCGGACGCAACGGGGTCGTTGCCCTACGCCAACAGCGCCGGCTACGCCTCGGCGGAGGAAATCCACCGCGTCGTGACGATCGTCCTGCAGTCGCGCTTCGCGGCCGTTCTCAAGACAGCCGAATGGATCGACTGCCTGAAGACCGGCGCGGTGCCGAAGCACGATACACCCTATGCCTCCAACCAGCGCGCACTGGCGCGAAGCGCGGCGTAGGAGACTATTGCGAACAGGCAGAAGGGCGCTGCAGCGTTGCGGCGCCCTTTGCCGTTCGAGCGTTGATTATCCTTAGAACAGGCCTTCGATCTGGCCCATTTCGTTCAGGAAAATCTTTTCCGAGGACGGCGCTTTGGGCAGGCCGGGCATGGTCATGACCTCGCCGCAGATGATGACGACGAAGCCGGCGCCGGCAGACAGCCGGACTTCGCGCACCGGCACGGTGTGGCCGGTCGGCGCGCCACGCAGATTCGGGTCGGTCGAGAAGGAATATTGCGTCTTGGCCATGCAGACCGGCAGGTGGCCGTAGCCGGCGTGCTCCCAGGCGTGGAGCTGGTCGCGCACCGATTTGTCGGCGATCGCTTCGGAACCGCGATAGATGCGCTGGACGATGGTGTTGATCTTCTCGAACAGCGGCATGGCGTCGGGATAGAGCGGGGCAAATTGCGATGCACCGGATTCGGCCAGCGCCACGACCTTGTTGGCGAGTTCCTCGATGCCGGCCGATCCCTGAGCCCAGTGCTTGCACAGGATCGCCTCTTCGCCCATCGAGGCGACATAGGCCTTCATCGCCTGGATTTCGGCATCGGTGTCGGAATAGAAATGGTTGATGGCGACCACGGCCGGCACGCCGAACTGGCGGATGTTCTCGATGTGGCGGCCGAGATTGGCGCAGCCCTTCTTGACCGCCTCGACGTTCTCCTTGCCGAGATCTTCCTTCTTGACGCCGCCGTTCATCTTCATGGCGCGAACCGTCGCAACGATGACCGCCGCCGCTGGCTTCAGACCGGCTTTGCGGCATTTGATGTCGAAGAATTTCTCGGCACCAAGATCGGCGCCGAAACCGGCTTCGGTAACGACATAGTCGGCAAGCTTCAGCGCCGTCGTGGTGGCGACGACGGAGTTGCAGCCATGCGCGATGTTGGCAAAGGGGCCGCCATGGACGAAGGCCGGGTTGTTCTCCAGCGTCTGCACGAGGTTGGGCTGCATGGCGTCCTTCAAGAGCACGGCCATGGCGCCGTCGGCCTTGAGGTCGCGGGCATAGACCGGCGACTTGTCGCGGCGATAGGCGATGATGATGTCGCCGAGGCGCTTTTCGAGATCCTTCAGATCGGTCGAGAGACACAGGATAGCCATTACTTCCGAGGCGACGGTGATGTCGAAACCGGCTTCGCGCGGGAAGCCGTTGGCGACGCCGCCGAGCGAACAGATGATCTCGCGCAGCGCCCGGTCGTTCATGTCCATGACGCGGCGCCAGACGACGCGGCGGGTATCGATGCCGAGCTCGTTGCCCCAGTAGATGTGATTGTCGATCAGCGCGGACAGCAGATTATGCGCGGTGGTGATGGCATGGAAATCGCCGGTGAAGTGGAGGTTCATGTCCTCCATCGGCACCACCTGTGCATAGCCGCCGCCGGCGGCGCCGCCCTTGACGCCGAAATTCGGTCCGAGCGAGGCTTCGCGGATGCAGACGATGGCCTTTTTGCCAATGCGGTTGAGACCGTCACCGAGGCCCACCGTCGTCGTCGTCTTGCCTTCGCCGGCCGGCGTCGGGTTGATGGCGGTGACGAGGATCAGCTTGCCGTCCTTGTTGCCCTTCACCGATTTGATGAACTCGGCCGAGATCTTCGCCTTGTCGTGGCCGTAGGGCAGCAGATGCTCACTCGGAATGCCGATCTTCTGGCCGATCTCCTGGATCTGCTTCTTCCTGGCGCCGCGCGCGATCTCGATGTCGGACTTCACTTCGGCCATGACGGCTTCCCTCTGGATTGGACGGATTTGACTAGTGTGGTCGCAAGAACAGCTCGGCACTGCAGGCGCGGGCATGTTCTACCCTTGTCCCTGCCGCGGCGTCAACTTTCATGCAACTATGTTTCCTACGAAGAAAATATTTCCGCAGCCGGGTGCCCTGCTACAGGTTCTTTTCGCGCCGGTTGCCGCGCCGTATAGAAGCCAGAGCAGGCGCCGTTCCGCCGTCTCAAAACAGCCGCGTAATACGCGAAAAACGACAGAAGCAACGGCGCAAATTCACCAGCGCCGGCTGTGCGGAACGATTCGCTACTGCGTCAGCACGTTGCTGATCTCGACCATGTTCGAGCGCACTCTGAGCACGTAAAAGCCCATCGTCGTCAGATGCGTTGGCAACAGCCAGCCGTCCTCGCGGCCATTGGCGATGATGAAGGGCTGGATGCGCAGCGCCGAGACGAACTGGGAGTCCATGGTGTCCCACAGGTTCTGCAGGTGCTTTTCCTTGATGACGTCCTCGAAATCGGCCTGCGCGCCCTTCATCAGCCCGTAATAGGCATAGAGCTGGCCATAGGCGAACCAGAAGCGGTCGTCGGCGCGGGTGTCGAACCAGCCATTATTGTGGTTTTCGGCGCGCTCCTTGAGGATCGCCGAGGTCGAGCCGATGTCGGACGAGATGCGGTCGATATACTGCTTGAGATTGTCGGCGCGGGCGTCGAACGTCGCCTGGCAGGCTGCCAGCCGGGCGTTGAAGGAACGCAGCTTGCGCACCGCGTCGCGATAGTAGCTCGGCGTCGGTGTCTTGGGACCGAACGGGTTCAAGCCGAAGTACCAGGTTTCCTCGTCGAACTGCAGATTGCCGCGGGCATCCTGCAGGTCGGCGTCGATCTGCGAAGTGGTGCGGACACGGCCGAGATTATCGGCGAGCTCGGTGGCCGTGCGCCGCACCGCCTGGTTGATGCCGCGCTGGAACGAGGCCTTGTTGTCCATGAACGGCGTGTGGTCCCAGTCGATGCCGAACAGGCCGAGTTTGTAGAGGATCATCGACGACACCCAGGCATTCTGGTTGACGTTGAAGTCGGTCAGGTCGGCCGCCACCTGGGCAATGCCTGAGTTTCCGCAGGTCTTGGCCGTATCGGTGCCGGCACCGGCGGAAAGCTGTTCACCGGCGGAGCTGTTGCGTTTTTCGAAGGTGTATTTGTCCACGTAATTCGGGTCGAAATTGTTCCACCACTGGGTGGCGTAGAAGAAATTGACATAGAGGCCGATCAACACGAGCACAGCCAGGCCGAGCACCGCCTTCAGGATCCAGCCGCGTTGCGTGTACCAGCGCCCCGCCCACAGGAACGGCCACAGGATCGCACCGATGAGCAGGCCGATGCCGCGGCCAATCCACTGGAAAATCCGGGTGAAGAAATTCACGATCGGATCAAGCATGGCGATGTCACCCCTCAGTCAGTCAAGCCGTAAAGGCGTGTGCGAAACGCCACCTTGTCCTTCAAATATGTGGTTTTCAGAACGTCCACAACATGCGATCGCCAGGCATCGCTGAAGCCGTCATAATCCCTGTAGAAGCCCGGCTTGTTGAAGACGTAACGCGAGACGAAGTCCTGCGGCACGAAATCAGAGATCAGCTGGTTGGTCAGCCAGGCGTCGGGATGGTCCGGTTTGGCGCGGATCACCAGGAAGCGCTGCTGCGGGAACACATCCTCGATCTTGAGATGGCCGAGCTGGGCGATCTCGCGCTTGGCGGCGTTGAGGAAAGGAAAATTGCTGTCCTTGGTGATCAGATCGGCATGGCCGTGGATCCAGGTCTGCAGCCAGACCTTGTCGACGTCGGTCAGATTGCGGTCGGGCTCGGTGTCGCGGATCAGCGCGCGCACCACCATTTCGGCGCGATGTTCGAGATAGCCTGAGGTTTCGATCCATGAGGCGCGCGGCAGCTCGATGCGGCCGGTCGAGGCGAGGAACTTGAAAACCTTGTCGGCGTCGTGGATCGAGAGGTAGCTCACCTGCCATGGCCGCGAGCGGCGGAAGCCGGGCGCTGACGGGTCGCTGATCACCGTCGTCACGTCCGGATCGACGAACACATAGAGCCCGCCGAAATGGCTGGTCCAATAGGCATTGTGGCGGAAGATCACCTGGTCCGGCACAAGCGCGTTCTCGCGGATGTCGCCGCAGACCTTCGCAAGCTCGACCATGCGGGCCAGCATGGCGTTGTCGCGCCAGGCATCCGGTTCCTGCTTCAGCCGGTCGACCAGCTTGCCGAGTTCGGCGGCCTTGCCCAGCACGTCCTCGGCCGACAACACCTTGAACTCAACCTGGTTGATCGACAGCAGATCCTCGATGTCGTCGACCTTGGGGACCGAATCCTCGATCTCGCCGTAGATGACGTCCTTGATCGTCAGTGCATCGATGGCGCGCTGGTTCTTCGACATGAATTCGAACATCAGCAGCGAGGTGTTGGAGAATGCCGTGTGCACCACCGGCAGGTCGATCTGCGACGGCGTCAGGATGATGAAGCGGCGGTTGACCTCGTTGGGATCGAGATAGCTGTAGTCGCCGCATTCCTCGGCGACCTGCGGCGAGAAGCCGGTGCGGTCGATCTCGAAGCTTTTCAGCTTGGTCGGCTTCAGGCCGAAGGCGACCATCGCCTTGTTATAGCGCTGGATGAGATGCGGCTCGTCGACCGTCAGCAGCCGGCCGTAGATCAGCTCGTTGTCGCGCAGCAGATCGGGTTTCTTGGTGGGGGTCATGTTGACGGCACCGAAGGAATTTCAGCCGAAGGACGAAGCGCCAACGCTGACGCCCCCCTCTCCCCGTGAAGAACGGGGAGAGGGTAAGGGTGAGGGGCGGCGCGAACGGTCAAGGACATGTCTCTCCATAGCCTTTGGCGGCGACAAATCGAAGATCATGCGTTTCGATATGGCGTTCGAGGCGTCCTTCGATCGCAGCCAACACTGTTTCAAGCACTTCTTCCCGGTCCTTCAATACATCGACGTTCCAAAAGCGCAGGATGGACCAGCCATTCGAGACGATGAAGCGATCTCGGGCTCGATCATATTTGCTGCCGATATGCTGACTTCCATCGACTTCGACGACAAGCTGACAGTCTCTCCAGGCGAAGTCGGCAAAGTAAGACCCTATCGGGAACTGCCGCACGAATTTATAGCCGTTCAGCCTGCGGTCGCGCAGTTCCATCCAGAGCGCGGTTTCCGCATCATTGTCGGATTGACGCAGGCGCCTTGCTCGCTTGGTCGTCTCGATTTCTGGCCCACGCATGCGCTGCCCCTCACCCTTACCCTCTCCCCGTGAAGAACGGGGAGAGGGGGCGTCAGCGTCTGGGCCAGGTCTTTCAGCGTTGCTGTGCGAGCTTATCCATTGCACCAGTGGCATCCGGGGAGAAGGAAGAACCTCACCCATTCCACAGCCCCTTCTTCTTCATCTCCTCGATCTCGCGGACCGCACGGTCGCGCAGGCGGGTGTCGCGGATCAGCTTGGTCACCGCCGCATCGTCGGATTTGTCGGAATAGCGGAATTCGGAATCCGCGTAGCGGTTGATCTCCTGCATGACCATGTCCATCGAGAACGGCCCGCGCAGTTCCTCGATCATCGCTCTCTTGTCGTCGTAACCCTTGTGCATGAAGGCTTCCGGCTTTTCGAACCACTCGTCGGGCAATTCGATGTCCATGGCGCGCATCTTGATCGCATCGGTGACGTTCTTGATGGCGCGTCCGGTGAAACGCGGCTCGGCATCCTTGATCAAGTGCAGATAGGTGCCGATATCGGCCATCGACTTCGGCGCGCCGTTCTCCTTCATGTAGCGCTCATAGACCTTCATCAACCCGTCTTCCTGCGGCTTCTCATGCTCCTCATAGGCCTCCATCACCGCGCGCTGGATTTCCTGAGCGGCATAGAGCTTGTGGTCGCCGAGCGGGATCTTGTGGTTCTTGCCGGCGAGCAGAACGAAGATGTCGATATAATCGTCGCGGCTCTGCGGGCCGTCGACCAGCCAGCGGGCGCCGGCGCGCTGGCGCAACGCGTCGTCGACGTTCTCGGGATAGTTGGAAAACATGCCGAACGAGCAATTGCCGCGCACGACGGTGGCCGCGCCGGCAAACGCGTCCATCAAGACACCGGTGATTTCCTGCTGGCCGGCCGAGGCGCGATCGTCGGACCGGCGTGCCGCCACCTGGTCGATATCGTCGATGGTGCCGAAGCCGATGACGCGCGGGTTCAGCACATTGTTGATAAACTGGCGGCAATTCTGGCCGGACTTGCCCTGGTAGGAGGAGATCTGGTCGACACCGAAATTCTCGTAAGCAAAGGGATAGCCGGCGACCTGGCAGTAGCCGTTGAGCAGGCCCGCGATCATCTGGATCAGCGTCGTCTTGCCGGTGCCGGGCGCGCCGTCGCCGATGAAGGTGAACAGGAAGCCGCCAAGCTCGACGAAGGGGTTCAGCTCGCGCTCGAAGTCGTAGGCCATCAGCATCTTGGCCAGCTTGACCGACTGGTATTTGGCGATGTGGTTGCCGACGACCTCTTCCGGTTTTTTGAACGTCATCACCAGCGGCTTTGCCCGCTTGCCGGGGGCGACGTCGAAACCATCAAGGGTAAAATCGTCGACGTCGATGCGGATATGGGCGTTCTCGAACGGGCCGATGCCGTCGAAGCGGCCCTTTCGCGCCAGCAGCCCGTCGATGGCAGCGCGGGCGAAGGCGCGGGCACGGGTCATCAGGTCGGCGTCGTCCTTTGAGCCTGATATCGCCCTGTCGAGGCCGGCCACGATCGACTTCACCGCATCCTGCGGCGTGTCGAACAAAAAGTCCGGCTCGGGCGTGTCGTTCGGCGCCTCGCCGTCGCTGTCGATCAGCTGGAACAGATAGGAGGCGAGGCTGAAGGCGGAGATGTAGGCAGAGGCCGACAGCAGCTTCTTGAAAGTGGCGGCTTCCTCGCCTTCGAGCGGCGCGCGGGTGTTTTTCGCCTGCAGGCTTTCGAGGTCCGAGCCTTCGGCAAAGACATCGGATATGGCCAGCGCAATCGCCAGCCCACGCCGGGCGCGAAATAACAGCGTGTGCTGCGGGATGGTCAGCAATTGGTCGTTGGGATGGACGGCGGCGACGGTTTTGGCGAGCTCGACTTCGCGGGTGCGACGAACCGAGCCGACCGAAACGGTCGAGACGAAGCGGCGGTTGGTGCCGGCGAGCGCGGTGCCGGATTCGCGCGACGGGTCTTCCAGCACGACAATGCGGGTGATGAAGCTCTGCGCCGTGGCGCGGTGCTTCTCGATTGCCGCTTCGGAGATCGTGGTCAGGCCGGTGTCCATAAGGGGAGCTCCGCGATTTGACGGTCAGACGTCGCTGATGACCTGCCCTTTGGACAGGATGTGGACCTTGTAGCCCGAAAAGATCTTCTGCGCCTCGCCGGCGGCGTAAAGCGCCTGATAGGCCTCGTGCGGGATCAGCGCGTGATTCTCATAGCTCGACACGCCCTGGCGTGCGGCCTCGAGATCGTCGGTATTGATGAAGAATTCCTGCGTTGTCTTCTCGCTCGAAAACAGCCCCTTACGGCCGGGCTTCTCGGCCTTGGAAAAGACCTCCTGGATGGTCCAGGTCAGCAGCCAGGCGTTTTCCGGCTTGCGCACCTTGGCCAGGACTTCGCTCACCGTCGAATTGTTGTCGGTAATCCCTGCAGAATAAAACGGGCCGAGCACAACGCGACGCAGCTGCTTGGGATGCAGCGACTCGAAATCCTTGTCGAGGTTGACCGCGATCGTCGCCGGCGACAGCGTGTAGGCGGAATTCTTCTCGGTGAAATCGTCGAAACGGTGGGCGAGCTCGGGATTGAGCAGCCCGTCGACCGGCAGCGGAATGTCGACCCTCTCATTAAGCTTGCCGCTGCTGTCGACCAGCTGCCGGATCATGTCGTCGGAGGAATCCTCGACCGTCGCCATGTAGACCAGCGGCAGGTTGGCGCTGCCGTCGAAGCAGGCCCAGTGGACCAGATAATAGGGCCGCAATGTCTTCGGATTGACTGAAACCTTAGCCGTCTGCGCCAGCGTGAACGGGCCGAAGGTGGTCCCGCTCTTGACGTCTTCGAGATAAAGCCGCTCGGCCATCGACTTCTGCAACGCTTCGGGGAATTCCTTGTGGCGCAGGATGAAGTCGGCCATTTCCTCGCGCAACTCGCTGGCCAACGGGATGACGGCGAGACGGCTGTCGGCCTGGAGGCGGTCGTTTTCCAACTCCAGCAGGTTCTGGAAGACCGGAAAGCCGCTCTCGGCGCGCGAGATGCGGAACGTCTCGGCAAAACCCAGCCGATTGCGCCAGCATGAGAACGACTTGTCGAGCCGCGCAATATATTCGGCGACGACCTTGGCGACGATGCCATGCCGGTAGAGCGGCGAGCGATCGTCGCGCATGAACACTTCGAGGCCGCCAAGTGCCGCCGCGATCGCTGAGAAATAGCGCGCCGCCGCTTCGTTTTCGGGAGTCATGCTGCCAGCCCTTGGGAGCAGTGCACGTGCAGCAATTACGACTGCACGTAATTTGCCGAATTGTGCTTCTTCATCACATCGTCGAAGCGGCGGGCGAAGGCATCGTCGGCGAGCTTCTTGCGGCGCTGGATGTCGGCGGTGGCGACCATGTTCTTCTCGTGCATTTCAAGCAGATCGCCAATGTGCTTCTGCGAGGCAGCACCAATGCCGGCCATGGTCTCTTCGGCGGTGTTGTCGACCTGGCTGCCCAGCGTGTTGATCTTGTGGGCGACATCCTGCTGGGCGGCGGTCTTCAGCGAATCTTCGAGCGCCTTGTACAGCACGATGCGCTGCTCGGTATCGATGGTCAGCTTGTTGATCAGCGTCGACTGCGCCGCGATCTGGTTGTTGAGCGAATCGACGAACGTCTGGAACATCGAGGTGTAGCGCTCCAGCGTCTGGCTTTCGGCGAGCAATTCTTGCTCCTTGGCCTGCTTCTCGTTGTATTCCGTGGCCAGTTTCGAGCGCTCGCCTTCAAGCTGCGTGCGCTCCTTCTGGCTGGTCGAGGCGGCGATCTTGTTCTCGATGTCAAGCAGCATCGGGTTGAGCTGCTCGATGCGCTTCTGCACGGTCTCGAGGTTGGTCATCGTGGTCTTGCGGCGCTCGATCACCTGCGACAGGCTGGCTTCGGAGGTCTTGTAGCGCGTATCGAGAACCTGCTTCTGCGCCTTGAGAATGCCGACGATGGTGTCCGATTTCGCCAGCAGCTCCTGCAAATTGCCGGCCAGCGACATGTTGCGGACGCGGTCGGTGCGCATGCGCTGCTTGCGCTGGCTGGAGAAGACGCCGACGAAGTTCTCCCAGCCGGTGTAGTTCTTCATGCTCTCGAATTCGGCGCCGAAGACGTTGGTGGCGTCCTCGAGGCCGATGATCAGGTCGGCGATATTGCCTTCCATCACCTTCTGCTGCTTCAGCACATCCTCAATGCGGGCATTCTCGATGTCGAAATTGGCGTCGCCGATCTTCTTGTCGGCGGTGGCGAGCGTCTCGAGCACAGTACCGGACTGCTCGATCTTGGTGCGCATGTCCTGCACGACCTGCTTGGTCTTGGCAATCTCGGCATCGAAATTCTGCAATGTCGCCATTGGGGCCTCCCGCTTCGGCATCGGTTTCGTTTCGCAAACCGCCGCGAATATATGTGCCGCGTTTGGCGAATGAAAGACGGAAGACATGGGATTACAGGAAAACAAAAGAATTTCAGGAGGCCGACCGCAGGATAGTCAGGCAATGATTACGGTGTAACTGCCGTCCGGTCAGACACCGCTTCAACCGCGGCTGGACTTTAGGTCGGGAGCGACGCTCAGGGCTTGGGATCGGCCTTGAGGTAGGCGATGACATTGGCGATGTCGTCGTCGCTGGTCAGGCCGGAGAAGGCCATTTTATTGCCGGGGACCTTCTGCCGCGGCGCGCGCAGGTATTCGGCAAGGTTTATTTCGTCCCAGACCAGGCCGGCGGCGCCGGCGTCCTTCATCCCCTGCGAGTAGCGGCTGAGATAACTGTCCGCGGTGCCGGCGGTGCGGCCGACGACACCCAGCAGATGCGGGCCGACCTTGTCGCGGTCGCTCGTTGCCTCGTGACAGGCCATGCATCTGTTGAAGACCTTCTTGCCGAGAGCGGCATCGCCGTCGGCATGCGCGGCAAGAGCGCCGACGATGAGGAAAGCAGTTGCAGATGAGATGGCTCGAAGCATGGGAACTCCCCGACGGCTCTGGCTGAGAGGTTTTGAAAATAGGAAGCAGGCCTTAACAAGCGCCGCACGATGGCGCGATTGCCGAACGAATGTCGGCTGGGCGGTCGGATGGAAGCAACGCGCTGGTCAGGTTTTGATGAAGCCGATGAAATCGTCGGGCATGGCGCGGCCCATTTCCTCTTCCCAATGGCGGCGGCAGAGTGAGACATAGACGTCCTTGCCGATCGTCACCTGTTCGCCCTGTTTCGCCACCTTGCCGTCGGCGCCGAGGCGGACCACCATCGTCGCCTTGCGGCCGCAACGGCAGATGGTGCGCACCTCGCGCAGGTCGTCTGATATCGCCAGCAGGGCGCGCGAGCCGGAAAACAGCTTGCCCTGGAAATCGGTGCGCAGGCCATAGCACATGACCGGGATGTTCAGCCGGTCGGCGATGCGGGCGAGTTGCCAGACCTGATCCTCTTCGAGGAACTGCGCCTCGTCGACGAAGACGCAATGCACCGTGGCGTGGTCGTGATGCTCGGCGACCCGGGCAAACAGATCGTCGCCGTCGCGGAACATCTCGGCCTCCGTCTCCAGGCCGATGCGCGACGAGATCAGCCCGGTATCGCCCTTGCGGTAGTGGCCGGCGATGAACAGCATCGTCGTCATGCCGCGCTCGCGGTAATTGTACGAGGCCTGCAACAGCATCGTCGTCTTGCCGGCATTCATCGTCGCATAATGGAAGTACAGCTTGGCCATGCCGTCCTTTTAAGCCGAGTTGCAACAAAGCGGGGAGGGGGAGCGCCTACATTCCACCGGGAAAAGACGACTTCCATCCGTAAAGCGGCGGGCGTGTCGCTGATCGGCCAGCCTGCGCCGTTGTTCGTGATTGCCTTAGTGCTTGAAACCGCAGCAGAATGGTGTTTGGCTGACGGAACAAAGGTGGAGATAAAACCGCCACTTCGCTTCACCGAGAACTGAAATGGGAGAATTTCTATGTCGCGCATGAATTCATTCGTCGCCGGTCTCGGCCTGGCGGCTTTTCTATCCACGACTGGGGCCTTCGCCGGCGATGCGGAAAGCTGCAAGACGGTGCGCATGTCCGATGTCGGCTGGACCGACATCCAGGCGACAACCGGCATAGCCTCGGTGCTGCTCACCGCACTTGGTTATGAGCCGAAGGTCATCCAGCTTGGCGTGCCGGTAACCTACGAATCGCTCAAGAACAAAGACGTCGATGTTTTCCTCGGCAACTGGATGCCGTCGATGGCCAGCATCATCCAGCCATTCACCGCTGACGGATCTGTCGAGACCATCAGCGAGAATTTGGCGGGAGCCGGCTATGGCCTAGTGGTGCCGACCTATGTCGCGGATGCCGGCGTCAAGACGCTGACCGACCTCGGCAAATTCAAGGACAAGTTCGACGGCAAGATCTACGGCATCGAAGCCGGCAATGACGGAAACAAGATCATCCTCGATATGATCGCCAAGCCGGAAGACAATCTCGCAGGGTTTGAGTTGGTTGAATCCTCGGAAGCTGGCATGCTTACCCAAGCCGACCAGGCGATGAAAAACAACGAATGGATCGCCTTCCTCGGCTGGACGCCGCATCCGGTGATGGGCGCCATGAAGATCACATATCTCGGCGGCATGGGCGACAGCGGCTTCGGCGCCGCCACCGTGCATACTAACGTGCGCAAGGGCTACACCACCGAGTGCCCGAATGCCGGAAAGTTCATCGCCAATCTGAAGTTCAATCTGGACATGGAAGGCGAGATAATGGACGCAATCATCAAGGGCGCCGATGCCAACACGGCAGCGGGCGACTGGCTGAAGAAGCACCCGGACGCGGTCACGCCCTGGATTGCCGGCGTGACCACTTTCGATGGCGGCGACGCCGCGGCAGCCGTCAAAACTGCGCTCGGGAGCTGAGCCGGCTTTGAATTCAAGGTAACCAACCAAGAAGGGCAGCCATCTTAAAAGGCTGCCCTTTTTCATGTGCTGTGACAAGATGACCGTCCGGCTAGGATGGCGCGCCGACAGAAGAGGGGAAGATGGATCCGATTTCAAAATTCCTGGTCAGCTACAAGATCCCCGTAGGCGCTTGGGGAAAGGCCTTCTTCACCTTCCTCACCGACAATTTCAACACCGTCCTGAGGGCCTTTTCCAATGGTCTAAATTTCCTGCTCGACGGGATGGTCGACGGACTTCTTCTGTTGCCGCCCGTCCTGCTCATCGCGCTGATCGCATTGCTCGCCTATGCCCTGCAGCGTTCGAAGGGGCTGGCATTGGCCGTCTTCCTCGGACTGCTGTTCATCCTCAACCAGAACCTGTGGAAGCAGACGGTGGAGACGCTGGTGCTGGTGGTTGCCGCCGCCGCCACCTCGATGGCCATCGGCGTGCCGCTCGGCATCTGGGCCGCGCACAAGCCGAAGGTCTACCGCATCATGCTGCCGGTGCTCGACCTGATGCAGACGCTACCGACCTTCGTCTACCTGATCCCGGTGCTGACATTGTTCGGGCTCGGCAACGCTCCCGGCCTCATCGTCACCATCATCTTCGTCATCCCGACCTCGGTCCGTCTCACCCATCTCGGCGTCACCTCGGTGCCGAAATCGATCATCGAGGCCGGCGAGGCCTTCGGTGCCACCAGGCGCCAACTGCTGTGGAAGGTCGAATTGCCTTCGGCGCTGCCCACCATCATGGCCGGCTTGACCCAGTCGATCATGCTGTCGCTGTCGATGGTGGTGTTCGCCGCTCTCATCGGCGCCGGCGGCCTCGGCACCGAGATCAACCGCGCGTTGGGTTCCAGGAAAATCGACCTCGGGCTTGAGGCAGGGCTGGCCATCGTCGTGCTCGCCATCGTGCTCGACCGAATGACGCGCATCGGCGTGGGAGGCAAGAAATGACCGTCGCCGTCGATTTCAGAAATGTCGACATCGTCTTCGGCGCCGACCAGGCAGGCTCGCTGGCGCTGATCGACAGCGGCGCCACTCGCGCCGAGATCCTCGAACAGACCGGCAACGTGCTGGGCTGCGCCGGCGCCAGCCTCACCGTGCATGAGGGTGAGATCTCGGTGCTGATGGGGCTTTCCGGCTCCGGCAAATCGACGCTGCTCAGAGCCGTCAACCGGCTGAACGTGGTCTCGCGCGGCCAGGTGCTGGTCAAGGACGGCGACGGCACGGTCGACGTTGTCACCTGCGACGAGGCGACGCTTCGGCGGTTGCGGCAGAAACAGGTGGCGATGGTGTTTCAGCAGTTCGGCCTGCTGCCGTGGCGCACAGTGGAGGAAAATGTCGGCCTCGGCCTCGAGCTCGCCGGCGTGCCTGAAGCCGAGCGCAAGAAGCGGGTGACCAAACAGCTGAAGCTGGTTCATCTCGACCAGTGGTCGAAGAAATACGCGCATGAGCTTTCCGGCGGCATGCAGCAGCGCGTCGGCCTGGCGCGCGCCTTCGCCACCGAGGCGCCGATCCTGTTGATGGACGAGCCGTTCTCGGCACTCGATCCGCTGATCCGGACCAAGCTGCAGGACGAGCTGCTGCAGCTTCAGGCCGAGCTGAAGAAGACCATCATCTTCGTCAGCCACGATCTCGAGGAGGCGCTGAAGATCGGCACTCACATCACCATCATGGAGGGCGGGCGCATCGTGCAGACCGGTGCGCCGGAAGACATCGTGCTGCGGCCTGCCAACGACTATGTCCGCGACTTCATCGCCAATGTGAACCCGCTTTCGGTGCTGACCGCCTGGAACGTCATGCGCGACCGTCGCGACCTCGAGCACGGAGAGGACGGCTGGGTGTGGCTCGATCGGCGCAAGACGACACGCTTCAAGATCGACGAGCATGGGTTGGTGGCAGCGGCCGAGCGCGACGGCAAGCCGGCGGTGTGGGTCTCCTGCGCCGATGTCGAGGCCCAGCCGGAGGAGACGGCGCAGGTGTTCTGGGCCAATCCCGGCACTTCGCTGAAGACCGTGATGCTGGCCATGCACCGTTCGCAGACCGCACCCGTTGCGCTGTTCGACGACCAGTCGCGCTTCGTCGGCGCGATCGGCGTCAGGGACGTTCTGAGCGCAGTGTTGCGGCGCTAGAAAAACAAGGCCGAGCTTGGTCGCGTCCGCCTCTGTCCTGCCGGACATCTCCCCACAAGGAGGAAATTGGCTGTCATGGCCGGTTTCGCCACTCCAAACTTCAAAGAAAAGTCGCCGTCAGCGAAACTGCCAATCTCCCCCACGTGGGGGAGATGCCCGGCAGGGCAGAGGGGGGGCGCGAAGGAACGCCGGCTTAGCCCGATACCGCAAGCTAAACCGCCAGCGGCAATCTCAGTTCCGTCAACAGGCCGCCATCGGGATGGTTGGACAGGCTGACTTCACCGCCGGCGGCGCGGGCGATGTTGCGGGCTATGGTCAGGCCGAGGCCGAGGCCGCCGGTCTGACGGTTGCGCGACTGTTCCAGGCGCACGAACGAGCCGAACACGGCGTCGAGCTCGGCTTGCGGTATGCCCGGCCCTTCGTCATGGATCGCCAGCGTGATTGTCTTGCCTGATTGACGCAGGCTGAGATGCGCCCTCTTGCCATAGGTCACGGCGTTCTGGACGAGGTTGGTGACGCAGCGCCGGAGCGCGACCGGCCGCGCCATGCAGATCAGGCCGCGCGAGCGCGCGTCGTCATTGTCGAAGGAGACCTCGTCGAAGCCGTCGGCGATCGATTCCACCAGCGACCAGAAATCGATCCTCTCGCTCTTTTCCTCGGTCACTTCGAAGGTGGCGAAGTCGATGACCGAGCTGGCAATGCCTTCGATGTCGGCGAGGTCGTGCGCCAGTGCGGCGCGGACGGACGAATTCCTCAGCAGTTCGAGGCGCAGCCGCATCCTGGTCAGCGGCGTGCGCAGGTCGTGCGCCAGTGCGGCCGCAAGATGCTCGCGGTCCTCGACGTAGGCGCGCAGCCTCGCCTGCATGGCATTGACCGCCTTTGCCGCGGTACGCACCTCGCGGCTGCCGCTCTCGGCGATCGGCGGGCTTTTCACGTCCTCGCCGATCCGCTTCACCGCGGTCTCCATCATCCGGTAGGGCGCCGTCAGCCGGCGCAGCGACCAGATCGAGGAAGCCACCACCAGCCCGGCGATCAAGGCATAGAGCGGCAGGCTATCGAAGCTCAGTATCGGTCCGGCCGGTGTGTTCGGCTCGGTGAAGTTCAGCCATTGGCCGTCGGCAAAGCGAAGCGAAGCGGTCAGCTTGTCGCTCTGGGCGAAATCGGCCGCCAGCACCAGCAGGTCGCGCTCGACCTGGCCGATATCGGGGCCGGCGACCGTCCCACCGGGAGCGTCGGCTTCGTGCGTTGCCGGATCGCGGCGGACCCGCGCGTCGGTGATGCCGAACTTCGATAGCCGGCCGACCAATATGTCCTCCAATTCGGCCAGCTCGTCGTCGCCGGCTATCGACGAAGTAACAGCGGGCGTGCCGGAGACGGTGAGCGCGTAAGTGGCGTTGAACAGGCCGGAGGCCGTCGCCTTGCGCTGTTCGGGGGTGGCGTCATGCATCAGCTGTACCAGCGAGAAGGCGCGGTCGTTCAGCCGGTAGAGATCGACGACGTCATTGGCGGCGGCACGGTCGCGCGAAACGATGTAGAGGGTCGCGATCTGGCTGATCAGCAGGCCGGCGATGACGATGAGCAGCACCCAGACCGGCAGCGTTTGCGGCAGGATGCGTCTCATTCGGAGGTCGTCTCAGGCAGGAACTGATAGCCGCCGCTGCGCACAGTCAGGATCAACTTCGGCGTTTTCGGGTCGTCCTCCATCTTGCGCCGCAGCCGGCTGACCAGAATGTCGACGCTGCGGTCGAAGCTGTAGCCGCTGTCGCCGCCGGACAGCTCGATCAGCTGCTCGCGGCTCAGTACGCGCTGCGCGCTCTTGACGAAGGTCTGCAGGAGATTGAACTCGGCCATCGTCAGCTCGATCCTGACATCGCCGGGCGCCATCAGCCGGCGGCGCGAACAGTCCATCGTCCAGCCGGCGAAATGGTAGATCTGCCGCGAGGCGGCGCGTCGCGGCTCGGCGGCGCCATTGCGTCTCAAGACGGCACGGATGCGTGCGAGCAGCTCGCGCGGATCGAAGGGTTTCGGCACGTAGTCGTCGGCGCCCATCTCCAGGCCAACCACGCGGTCGGTGGTCTCGGTGACCGCGGTCAGCATGATGATCGGCGTGGAATAATTGGTGCGCAGCTCGCGGCAGAGTTCCAGCCCGCTCTTGCCGGGCAGCATGACGTCCAGAACGATAAGATCGACCTGGGCGCGGCGCAGGATGGTTTCCATCTCGATGCCGTCGGCGGCAACCAGCGTGTGCAGCCCCCGCTTCTGGAAAAACTCCTGAAGCAGGTCGCGAATGCCCTTGTCGTCGTCGACGATCAGTATGTGGGGGTCGGATTTCACAAGGAACCTGTCATTTGTGGATCGCCCAAGCCGTGCTTCGGCCGTCAGCCAGACGATAGAATTCAGGCCATAAGTTGGCCAGTGGAGATCGGTGGCTCGATCCGGGCTGCCCAGAAACAATCCAGAAACAAAATTCTACAATCCGGAAAAACTGCCGAAAAAAATCAAAGGCATAAGTGGTGCCGTGGCGGTCAGATCATCGGCTGCGACACGCGTTACGGGATTACGGACAGACCAATGCAAAGGTTCTCGATCAGTCTGATGGGTGCGTTGCTTTCCATTTCGCTCGTCACGGCCGCGGTCGAACAAGCCGATGCAAAGCTGGCCGATGCGAAGGTGGCCAATGCAAAGGCGGCCGATGCAAAGGTGGCGACCACCCGCAGCGAGCGTTGCATCGATCTGAACCGCCAGTTTGACGAAGCCCTCGAAACCCATGCCGCGGCAACGCAGGTCACCGCGGCGAAAGCACTTCAAAGAAAGGGAAACCGGTTCTGCGCCAACAAGAAACAGGCACAGGGAATCCGGACGCTCGCGAACGCTTTGAAGCTGCTTGGAGTGACACCGATCGATCCCGTTCAGTGACACTCAATCCGATCTGCACAAAAAAGGAAGTGAAGCCATGAAAAAGTCCCTCCTCTCCGCCCTCGGTCTCGCCATCGCGCTGGCCTTCTCGATGCCGGTTCTCGGCGCCAGCAGCGCCAATGCTGCTACCACCACCCCGGCTGCGACGACCACAACGACGACTGCGCCGGCCAAGGCCGTGAAGAAGGTCGCTGCCAAGAAGACCGTCAAGAAGCACAAGAAGCACGCGGTCAAGGCAGCTCCGAAGGCCTGATCAAGCGACATCTTTTACCCCAAGAGAAGACCGCTCCAGTTGCGATTTGCCTGGAGCGGTCGTCTTTTTGTTGCGTGCGAGACAGTACGGCGTTCCCGGCCCACTCGCCCGTTGAACGCCAGCCGGCAGTTCCCACATAGGCACGGACTTGTGAACTGCACGGCCGGGAAACCGATCGCGTGCGGTTGAATGGACGACCGCTGTTGCCCATGCCAAAATGACCGCAAAGCTGTCGCATGCAATTGCTGGTCCGATGCCTGAAATCACGACAAAACCCGGTACCAGCACGAAGCCGAAGGTCGAACGGCCGAAGCTCTACAAGGTGATCCTGGTCAATGACGATTTCACACCGCGCGAGTTCGTCGTGACGGTGCTGAAGGCCGAGTTCAAGCTCAGTGAAGACCAGGCGCATAGGGTAATGATCACCGCGCACCGGCGCGGCGTCTGCGTCGTCGCCGTCTTCACCAGGGATGTCGCAGAGACCAAGGCGGCGCGGGCAACCGATGCCGGCAAGGCCAAGGGCTACCCGCTGATGTTCACGACGGAGCCGGAGGAGTAGAGCGGTTCGCTTTCTTCCTTCTCCCCTTGTGGGAGAAGGTGGCCGAGCGAAGCTCGGTCGGATGAGGGTGCTCGAGCTTGGCAGCTACCCTTTCGTCCAGCACCCCGCTAAACCATCTTGGCGCTGCGCGCCAATCCACCACCCGGGCGAGTCACGGGGCTCGCCCGCCCTTCGGGCCCGACAGGGGAGAAGTTAAGAGGTGCTACCGCCCTTCGCGGTACCACATCGAGCCCATTGCCAGAAGCAGCAGGCCGAGGCCGAGGAAGCCGCCAAACAGCGGCACGCGCGAGACGGCCTTGAGCACGCTGTCGTCGGTGGTGCGCAGGCCGATCCAGTCATTGCCGGAAGCCGCGCCCGAGGAACGCACTGGGACGATAGAGGGCAGCGTGACCGTGCTGGTGAGATTGCCAAGTGCCGAGGCCGGCGCCAGCCGGCGAACGCTGCCGCCGGTTGCCTCAGCCGGTGGTTTCAGCCGGGTCTCGGTGGAGACGACGTCGGTGAATTCCGGCGCGTTGACCGGCCCGACATGGGCCAATGCGGTCAGGTCGCCATTGCCGACCTGATAGAGACCGATTTCGCTGGTCTCGACACTGCCGAGGAAGACGCCTGGTTCGGATTTCTCGAGCCTGACGATCAGCGCCTTGCCGGATGGCGTAATGACTTGCGCCGGGCCGGGGTCGTCGCTCATCGTCTGGCGGCGGATTTCCAGCACCATGCCGCGGCCGTCGGCGGTCAGCCGCTCCTCTTCGAGCTCAGGCTCCTTCATCAGCCAGTGGGCGATACGCCGGTAGAGCTGGACATGCGGGCCGCCACCCTCGAAGCCGCGCGCCCACAGCCAGCCCTGGTCGGACAGAAGCATGCCGACGCGACCTTCGCCCTTGCGGTCGAGCAGCAGCAGCGGCCGGTTGTCAGCGCCCTTCATCACCACCTCGCCCTCGGGGTTCTCGACGCCGATGGTTCGGAACCAGCGGCTCCAGTGCGGCGGCTCGGTCGCGGAGCCATCGAGCCCGCGCGTGACCGGATGACGCTGGCCGGTATCGGTGAGACGTGGGTAGAACGCCTTGTCGATGACCTCGCCGGTCGGCATTGCCGGCAGCGCCGACATCAGCGGCGTGCGGGCGATCGAGCTTTCGCCGGCATATTCGGGGCCTGCCGCGATCAGCAGCGCGCCGCCTTTTTCGACATATTCGGAGATGTAATCGTAATAGAGGATCGGCAGCACGTCGCGGTGCTGATAGCGGTCGAAGATGATCAGGTCGAAATCCTTGATCTTCTCGACGAACAGCTCGCGGGTCGGGAAGGCGATCAGCGACAATTCGTTGATCGGCGTGCCGTCCTGCTTTTCCGGTGGGCGCAGGATGGTGAAGTGCACGAGGTCGACCGAAGCGTCGGATTTCAGCAAATTGCGCCAGGTGCGCTCGCCGGCATGCGGTTCGCCGGAAACGAGCAGCACGCGCAGATTTTCGCGGATGCCGTCGATCAGCGCGATGGTGCGGTTGTTGGTGTCGGTGAGTTCGCCCGGCTCGTGGTCGATGGCGAGTTCGACGATGTTGCGCCCGGCGCTGGGAATGGTCACCTGCAGCGGCATCGCCTGGCCTATGTTGGCGTGCTCGACCGATACCTGCTCGCCGTTCACCGATACGCGGACATCGACCGGGCCGGTTTCGTTGTTGGTGGCGATGACGCGATAGGTCATGTCGAGCGGCTTGCCGACGAGGCCGAAGCGCGGCGCGTTCTCGAAGCGGATGCGGCGGTCCTTTTCATGGTCGTTGCCGGTAATCAGCGCATGCAGCGGCGCGTTGAAGTCGGGTGCGCCGGGCGGCGCGTCATGCACCTCGCCATCGGTGACCATGATGGCGCCGCCGATACGCGACGGCGGCACGTCGCGGAAAGCATTTTCGAGCGAGGAAAACAACCGCGTCTCGGTGCGCTCGTCGGCGGCTTCGGACTTGCCGGCTTCGACGACACGGACGTCGAACTGCTTGAAGCGGCCGAGCCGCTGCTGCAGCCCGGCCAACGCCGCGTCGGTCTGCTTGGTGCGGTCGCCGATATCCTGGCTCTGGCTGCGGTCGACGACGACGGCGACGATGCTTTTCAGCGGCTCGCGTTCTTCGTCGAGGAACACCGGATTGAGCAGCGCCGCGGTCAGGGCAATCAGGGCTGCCAGGCGGAAGATCGCGCCGCGCTGGCGAAACCAAAGGCCGACCAGCGCCAGCAGCAGCAGCGGCACCAGAACCACGGCGAGTAGCGGCCAGGTGGTGAGCGGTTCGAAGGCGAGCGACCAGTTCATGGTCTATTGCCCCAGCCGTTCGAGCAGCACCGGGACGTGCACCTGGTCGGATTTGTAGTTGCCGGTCAGCATGTACATCATGATGTTGACGCCGGCGCGCAGCGCATAGATGCGCTGCATCGGATCCGACGGCACGGTCGGCAATAGCGGGTCGCCATTCTCGTCGACCGCCCAGGCGCCGGCGAAATCATTGGCGGTGATCATGATTGGCGAAACGCCGTCGCCGGTGCGCACCGGGCGGTTTTCGGTGTTGCTGGCTTCGAGAGACGCCTCGACCCAAAGCGGGCTGCCTGCAAAGCGGCCGGGAAACTCTGGAAGGATGTAGAAGGATTTGGTCAGCACGTGGTCCGACGGCACCGGTTCCAGCGGTGGCACGTTGAGGTTGCCGAGGATGTCGCGCAGCCGCTCCGTCGCCGGGCTGGTCGAATCCGCACCAATGCCGTTGGCGAACTGGTCGCGCGTGTCGAACAAAACCGTTCCGCCCTGCTGCATGTAGGCGTCGATGCGGGCGATGGCGGCCTCGCTCGGCATCGGGGCGGAGGGGTCGATCGGCCAGTAGATCAGCGGGTAGAAGGACAGTTCGTCCTTCGAGATGTCGACGCCGGCCGGTGCTCCGGGCTCGAGCGCGGTCTTTTCGATGAGAAAGCGGGTCAGGCCTTCGAGCCCGGCGCGGCTGATCGAATCGACACCCGGCTCGCCGGTCAGCACATAGGCGATCCGGGTCTTTGAAATGTCCCCGATGGCCTCCGTATCGCCCGGTTTGGCGTCGTCGGCGCGGGCGATGTCGGCATGGCCAACCAGCGCGCCGAGCGCAATCAGCAGGACGGCTGCCGTCGCGGCAGCGCCGGCACGGCGCGGCCGGCGCGACAACAGGCCGCCCATCCAGAATACGGCAAGCGTGTCGAGCACCATCAGCACCAGGGCCGCCGTGACCAGCGGACCTTTGAGGTTGCGCTGCTCGTCGAAGGCATACTGGACGGTGGTGACCGGCACGGTGATCTCAGGCCGTGCCAGCGGCGTGAACGTACTGTCGCCACCGAGCAGATTGTGGGCGAATACCCCCGTCTCGGAGCCATACAGGCCGGGCGGGTTTTCCAGCGTCACCGGCAGCGGGCCGGCGCCGGGCACCAGCGGCCTGGCATCCGGCGTCGGCGGCACCAGCGTGCCGTCGGCGGCAACCATGCGGTAGGGCGCCAGCGAAGTGGCGGCGGCTTCGGCATTGGCGACCGCCGCGCCCTGGTTGCGCGACAGTTGCACGATGCGCCGCAGCATCTCGACAAAGCTGCCGGAGATCGGCAGGTTGGACCATGTCGCCTCGGGGGTGACGTGGAACAGCACGAGCGTACCCTTGTCCTTCTTCATCCCGGTCACCAGCGGCGTGCCGTCGGCAAGCGTGGCCCAGGTGCGCTCGACAATGTCGGGCGTCGGTTCGGCCAGCACCTGCCTGGTGACTGTGACCTCGCTGGGCGGCGCGAGGTCGGCGAAGGGGCCGGTTTTCGGGAATTCGGTGACCGGCTGTGGGGCCGTCCATGATAGTGCACCGCCGAGCGAGCGCTCGCCTGTGCGCAGCCGGACCGGCAGCAGATCGTCGTCATTGCCGGCGGCGGCCAGCCGCGAGCCGGCAAAACG
This sequence comes from Mesorhizobium sp. M0244, assembly GCF_040321795.1. Classification (NCBI taxonomy): domain Bacteria; kingdom Pseudomonadati; phylum Pseudomonadota; class Alphaproteobacteria; order Hyphomicrobiales; family Phyllobacteriaceae; genus Mesorhizobium; species Mesorhizobium sp. M0244. The sequence goes on from NZ_JAMYSE010000067.1 coordinate 27,522, forward strand.
CACCAGCGTGCCGCCCTTGTCGACCCAGTCGACCAGCCTTTGCCGCGCCTGTTCCGGAATGGTGCCGACATCGGCCATGACGATCATCGCCGGCTTCTGGTCGAGCAGTTGCGGGATGGCGTCGGCGAGATCGACGCTCGATGGCTCGACCAGATCGGCGAAAGGCTGCAGGGCGCGGCGGATGTAATAGAGCGGCGACAGCAGCGGTTGCGCCTGGTCGGCCTCGGCCTGCGACAGCAGCCCGACGCGGCGGCGTTTTGAACTCTCATCGAGCACGCGGACGGCGCCGGCCTGGCGCTCGCCATCGAGCGCGATATAGGCGAAATCGTTGCGCAGTTCGAACGGCACTGCCATCGTGCCGGTAGCGGTGGATACGCCGGGAGCAAAGGTCAGCGTCGCGTCGGCGATGCGGCGGCCCTTGTCGTCGCAGGCGCCGGCGGTGACTTGCGCAGGCGCCGGGGCGCCGGGTGCGCGGAGGGCGGGCAGGGCGAAGCCGTCGACCTGGTTGTCGGCGCCGGTCAGGCCGGTCAGCGACAGCCGGTCGGAGACGGCCCAGACGACACGTGCCGCGTTCTTCGACAGTAGCGTGTTGAACGCGGCTTCGTCGCCTTGCGCCGCCAGGCCATCGGCGAGCACGGCGACGCTGGCACCTGGCAGCGTTTCTAGGGCTGTCGCGACGCGGGCATAGACGGCGGGACGGTCGGTCGGGATCGGCCGCGGCTTTGCCGCGCGCAGCCGGTTGAGCGCGGCAGCGGCATCGAAGGGGCCGATCTCGGCATTCGGTTTTTCGGCGGTGAAAGCGATGAGCACCGGCACGCCGTTCGAATTGGCGTCGGCGATCAGCCGCTCGGCGGTGGCGACGCGCTTGCCCCAGTCGGCCGCGCTTGCCCAGTCATTATCGATCACCAGCGCCAGGGCAGCGCCCTCGGCCGGCAGCTTTTCGCGCGGGTTGAAGACGGGTTCGGCAAGTGCTGCCACGATAAGCGCGGCCATCAGCAGCCTGAGCAGCGTCAGCCACCAAGGGCTCTGCTGCGGCGTTTCTTCGCGCCTCAGCACGCGGGCGAGAATCCTGAGCGGCGGAAACACCTCGGTTTGCGGCCTGGGCGGGGTCAACCGCAGAAGCCACCAGATCACCGGCAGCGCCAGCGAGCCCCACAGCACCATCGGCGCCCCGAAGGAGAGCGGCAGCCAGCTCATGCGCTGGCCCTCCCGGCAAAGCTGCCGTCGGCAGTCATCGCCATGTGGATGCGCACCAGCGCCTCGGAGGCAAGGCGGTCGGTATGATTGACGGTATAGCTCCAGCCGAGCCGTTTGCACCAACCGGCCAGTTCCTGGCGGCGGGCGGCATAAAGCAGGCGATATTCCTCGCCCAGCATTTCGGCGCGGCCGGCGGTCAGCTTGTCGCCGGTCTCAGGATCAGTGAATTCGGTGCGGCCGGCATAGGGGAAGCTTTCCTCGGCCGGATCGGCGACCTCGATCAGATGGGCGCGCACGCCGTGGCGGGCGAGCACGTCCAGCCAGGCTATCGTGTCCTCGACCGGGTCGAGGAAATCGCTGACGATGACGATGTCGCAGAAGCGGCGAATGCCGGACAGGTCGGGCTTTGCCGGCAGGTCGGCAGCGTGCATCAACTGCGCCGCGATGCGCTCGGCGCCATTGCGGGCGGTGAACGGGTCGGTCAGGCCCGGCCAGGCAATGCGCTCGCCGCTGCGCGACAAAAGCTCGGCCATGGCCAGCGCCAGCACCAGGGCGCGCGATTCCTTGGAAACGCTGGTTCCGGTCGATTTGTAGAGCATGGAAGGCGAGGGGTCGGCCCACAGCCACACCGTATGGGCGGCCTCCCATTCGCGGTCGCGGACATAGGTGTGGTCGTCGCGGGCCGAGCGGCGCCAGTCGATGCGCGAGGAATCGCCTTCGACATAGGGCCGGAACTGCCAGAAATTCTCGCCGATGCCGCGCTTGCGGCGGCCATGCCACCCAGCAATCACCGTGTTGACGATGCGGCGCGCCTCGACCAGCAGGTCCGGCACCAGCGACGCCCGCAACCGGCCTCGGGCGAGCGCATCGCGCGTCGCTGCCGGTGCCTGGGCTTCGCCGATGCGCGCCATCAAATCCCTTTCGCGAGCTTCGCCACCACGTCGCGCACCGTGGTACCCTCGGCGCGGGCGGTGAAGGTCAGCGCCATGCGGTGCTGCAGCACCGGCTAGGCCCGCGCGCGGCCGTCGTCGACCGACGGCGCCAGCCGGCCGTCATAGAGGGCGCGGGCGCGGGCGCACAGCGTTAGCGCCTGACTGGCGCGCGGGCCTGGGCCCCAGGCGACGTGCTTGTCGGTATCGGCGTTGCCCTGGCCGGGGCGCGCCGAGCGCACCAGCTTGAGGATCGCCTCGACGACGCTTTCCGGCACCGGCATGCGGCGGATGAGCGTCTGGATATCCTTCAGCCGCGCCGGCTGCAGCACGTTTTCGGCCTTGGCATCCTCGATGCCGGTGGTTTCCAGCAGGATGCGGCGCTCCGCCTCGATCTCGGGGTAGAGGATGTCGACCTGCATCAGAAAACGGTCGAGCTGAGCCTCGGGCAGTGGATAGGTGCCTTCCTGCTCCAGCGGGTTCTGCGTCGCCAGAACGTGGAACGGCGACGGCAGGTCATGGCGCACGCCGGCAATGGTGACGTGGTATTCCTGCATCGACTGCAGCAGCGCCGACTGGGTGCGCGGCGAGGCGCGGTTGATCTCGTCAGCCATCAGCAGTTGCGCGAAGATCGGCCCGGAGATGAAGCGGAACGAACGCTTGCCGAATTCATCCTGCTCCATCACCTCGGAGCCGAGAATGTCGGATGGCATTAGGTCGGGCGTGAACTGGATGCGGCGCGAATCGAGGCCGAGCACGATGCCCAGCGTTTCGACCAGCTTGGTCTTGGCGAGGCCGGGCACGCCGACCAGCAGCGCATGGCCGCCGGCGAGCAATGCCACAAGCGTGCGCTCGACGACACTTTCCTGGCCGAAGATGACCCGGCCGACGCCGTCGCGGACCCTCGAAATGTCGGCCAGCGCCTTCTCGGCCTGCTCCACCATGTCCTTTTCGCTGATCGGGCTTTCCTTGATCATAACGCTCATGCAGCATCGATCCTTCTGATTGGAAATACCGCTTGGCACCTTGGGTGCCGCAGAATGCCGCGATTCGGCCTCGCATGGAGCCTGCAATGAACTTAAATCACAGACTTAGGCTGACAAGCGGAACAACAGTGACTATTTCGTGACCATGACAGAAGCCGCGGACTATCGTGAAGAGAGCCTGACGGCCGCGACCGAGCCGCGCGGGCTGGAGGCGCTGGTCTCGCGTGCGGCGCGCGCCGGCAAGGGGCCGGCGCCGGTGGAACGGTGGAATCCAGCGTTTTGCGGCGATCTCGACATGGAGATCAAGCAGGACGGCACCTGGTTTTATCTGGGAACGCCGATCGGCCGGATGCCGTTGGTGCAGCTTTTTTCCTCGGTGCTGCGCAAGGACGAGGACGGCAAGACCTATCTGGTGACGCCGGTGGAAAAGGTCGGCATCCGTGTCGCCGATGCACCGTTCGTCGCCGTCGAGATGGATGTGTCGGGCGCCGGCGACGGGCAAATCATCACCTTCCGAACCAATGTCGGCGATGTGGTCGAGGCCGGGCCGGAGCATCCGCTGCGCTTCGTCGATGAGGACGAGACCGGTGGCCTGAAACCCTATGTGCTGGTGCGCGGGCGACTGGAGGCGTTGGTGGCGCGGCCGGTGATGTACGAGCTGGTCGAGCACGGCGAAGAGATCGACATCGGTGGCAAGACGATGTTTGCCGTCCATTCGAAAGGCGAGGTCTATCCGATCATGCCGGCTGAGAAACTGAAGCGGCTGAGCGCATGATGGACCGCCTATGATGGATCAGGTGATGCCGGTGCCGTTTTCGGCCGAGAATTTTCGCCGGCGCGTCGCGGCGCAGCCGCAGGCGCATGCCGGCGATGATTTTGGCGACCACCGCTTCAATCCCGGCCATCCCAGGCTGAAGCTGGCCAAGGCGTTGCGCGATGCCGCCGTGCTGATCCCGGTGGTCGACCATGGCCATGAGGCCACGGTCCTTTTGACCAGGCGCGCGGAAAAACTGCGCAACCATTCGGGGCAGGTGGCTTTCCCCGGTGGAACCATCGATCCAACCGATGTGAGCCCCGAGGCGGCGGCGTTGCGCGAGACATTCGAGGAGATCGGTCTTGATAAGAATTACATCGAGATCATCGGCCGCATGCCGGATTACGTCTCTGGCAGCGGCTATCGCATCGCCCCGGTGCTCGGGATTGTGCGGCCCGGTTTCAGCCTGACGCTGAATTCCGATGAAGTCGATGCCGCCTTCGAGGTGCCGCTACGCTTTCTGATGGACCCTGCCAACCACGCCAGAGACAGCCGCATGTGGAACGACCTCGAATGGTTCTTTTACGAGATGCCCTATGGCGGCCAGCGCATCTGGGGCGTCACCGCCGGCATCATCCGAACGCTTTACGAGAGGCTCTATAGGTGAGCGATCCGGTGTCGATCGCGGGCAGGGCCGGTTGGCTCGGCGAAAGCCACCTGCAGCGCCTGCTCGCCGCGCTGACCGACGGCGGCGAGGACGCGCGCGTCGCCGGCGGTGCGGTGCGCAATGCGCTGATCGGCCAACCGGTCGCCGACATCGACATCGCCACCACCACGGTGCCCGAGGAAACCATCCGGCGCGCCGAGGCGGCGGGCTTCAAGACGGTGCCGACCGGCATCGAGCACGGCACCATCACCGCCGTTGCCAGCGGCAAGGCCTATGAGGTCACAACGCTGCGCGCCGATATCGAAACCGACGGCCGCCGCGCCAAAGTGTCGTTCGGCCGTGACTGGAAAGCCGACGCGGAACGGCGCGATTTCACCATCAATGCGCTCTATGCCGAAGCCGACGGAACGGTCGTCGATCTGGTCGGCGGCATTGCCGATATCGAAGCGCGGCGGCTGCGATTCATCGGCGATCCGGAAGCGCGCATCCGCGAGGATTATCTGCGCATCCTGCGTTTCTTCCGCTTCTTCGCCTGGTATGGCGACGGCAGGCCGGATGCCGAGGGACTGAAGGCCTGCGCCCGGCTCAAGCAAGGACTTGGCCAGCTCTCGGCCGAGCGTGTCTGGTCCGAGTTGAAGAAGCTGCTGTTGGCGCCCGATCCGTCGCGCGCACTGCTGTGGATGCGTCAGGCCGGCGTTCTGACCAGCGTTTTGCCGGAAAGCGAGAAATGGGGCATCGATGCCATTCACGGGCTGACTAGGACCGAGAGGGACCTGGACTGGGCGCCGGACCCGCTGCTCAGGCTGGAAGCCATCTTGCCGCCGGACGCCGCGCGCATGAAAACACTCGCCGAAAGATTGCGGCTGTCCGTGAGCGAGACAGGCCGCCTGAGGCACTGGGCGATAACGGCTGCCGTCGATCCGAAGACCACCGAAGGAGAGCTGGCGAAAAGGCTTTATTTCGGCGACCGCCAAGGCTTTAGCGATCGGCTGCTGCTGTCGCTCGCTTCCGCTCGAGCCCGCGCGGTCGAAGACAATGGCGCACTGCTCGAAGCCGGCGGCTTTTCGCGCCTGCTTGCCTTTGCCGAAAAATGGCAGAGGCCTGTCTTTCCGCTCAAGGGCGCCGATCTGACAACACTTGGCGCATCACCGGGGCCGAAGCTTGGTGCGACCTTGAAGAATCTTGAAAAGGAATGGGTCGAGTCCGGTTTTGCACTCGATCGCGGCGCGCTGCTCAAGCGCGCCGCAGAGGCACTCGAACCCTAGCCGTCACGCTGCGTCGCGGACATTCTCGATGCGCGAACGAATGGCCTCGATCATCGTCTCGCGGATCACTGTCTCGCCATGCGTCTCGCGCAGATGCTCGACGGCACGGCGCATGACCTCCGCCTCCTCCTCGGCGCGTGTGTGCCACTCGCAGCCGGGTACGAGCGACCCGCAATGGAATTCCTTCATCGGATTCTCCTTTTTCCTCCTTGGAGCGCCGGCATCTGCTTTGACACGGAAGCTCCAGCACTTTTTCCGTGCATGATCCTTTGTCGAAAACCAGCTTCGGTGTTCGGGTCATGCAATGGCCGAGCAAGCATAACACGATCGAATGGTTTTGGTTGCCGGCAGAAAGCCAAGCCGAACCGAAAAAGGCGGAGCATCGCTGCTCCGCCCTCCTACGCTACCCCGGAGCAAGACTGTCTTGCTCCGGCGGGCAGGCCATCACTTCACGATCTTGACTGCCTCGGCAATTTTGTTCTTGCCGCTCATGTCCCACGAAACGCGGACCTTTTCGCCGGCCTTCAGGCCAGGATCCTTGAAGGTCTTGGGCAGCGTAAAGGTAGATCCGTTGTCCAGAACGAGGCTAAGCGCCGTCGCGTCGAAGCTCTTGATTGTGCCGGTGGTGTGCTTGACAGCTGCAAACGCAACCGAACCGGAAGCGAGAAGGGCAGCGGCGGCAGCCGAAACAATAATCTTGCGCATGTAAAGTACTCCTGGAAAATTGCGGGCATTCGTTCGGGAAAAATGCTCCGCGTCGCTCAGGGCCGTCCGGTTGCGTCGAGTCGCAGTTCGGGGGCGAACCGCCGGCGCTTCCCGACCCGGAAACGACAAATAGCCTTGTTATTTCAAACGGATATTAGACGAAAAAGATATTCTTCGCGCCACATTCCCTGCCAAAATCCGACGATTTTGACCTGATTACGGTTCACGTCGTGCTAACCGAGATTTTACGGCCATTTTACCTCTGGTGGCAGGCTGGACAGGATTGAGGCGACATTGCCGCCGGTTTTCAGCCCGAAAATGGTGCCGCGATCGTGAAGCAAGTTGAATTCGACATAGCGGCCGCGGCGGATGAGCTGCTCGTCACGGTCGCCGTCGGTCCAGTTGTCGTTGAAGTTGGACCGCACCAGATGCCCGTAGACGACGAGAAAAGATCGCCCGACGTCCTGGACGAAGTTGAAATCGGCGTCCCAGCCGCCCTTGTCCTCGCCCGAATGCAACCAGTCGAAAAAGATGCCGCCGGTGCCGCGCGGCTCGTCGCGGTGCGGCAGGTAGAAATACTCGTCGCACCAAGCCTTGAATTTCGCGTAATCGGCGACCGCGGTGTTCTTTTCGCAGGCAAATTGCATCGCCCTGTGGAAGGCGATCGTGTCGGGATCGTCCTGGCTGCGGCGGCGGTCGAGCACCGGCGTCAGATCGGCGCCGCCGCCGAACCACTGGCGCGAGGTGACGACCATGCGCGTGTTCATATGCACGGCCGGCACGTTGGGGTTCCACGGATGGGCGATCAGCGAAATGCCGCTCGCCCAGAAGGACGGTTCGTCTTCGGCGCCCGGCATCTGCTTCCTGAACTCGGGCGAGAATTCGCCATGAACGGTCGAGGTGTGGACGCCGACCTTCTCGAAGACGCGGCCATGCATCATCGACATGATGCCGCCGCCGCCGATGCCGGCATCGCGTTGCCACGGCGTCTTTTCGAAGCGGCCGGCCGACCAGCTAGCCTGCGGCCCCTGCAGGTCCTGCTCGATCTGCTCGAAGCTGGCGCAGATGCGCTCGCGCAAGGTCTCGAACCACAGCCGTGCCTTTATCTTTTTCTGTTCGATGTCGGCCGGCAGCCCGGCCGGTATTTCGGGTCGTTGCAAATGCTGTCTCCGGTTGCCGGGCGCGCCCGACAAATGACTCGTCTTTTTCGGCCGCGATCCCTAATCTCTTAGGTGCAAGGGGCAAGGGTGAATGGATTTGTTTCGTGCGCACCCCGGCATGACCGCCGTGGGATGGCCTGATGAACAGGCT
>NZ_JAMYSE010000068.1:0-34889 GCF_040321795.1 Mesorhizobium sp. M0244
GATACTCAGCCTGCTCCCGGAATGGAACCAGCGCCCGGTCGTTGACGCCTTGCAGGCGATGCGCGGCATCGCGCTGATCAATGCCGTGGTGCTGGGGGAGATCGGCAGTTTCAGCGCCACTATCCTTGCGAGGTGCGGCCGTTCATGCGAAGAGCCCGGGAGCAATAGCTTATTTCGTAACTGCCGAACGACGATGGCACAGAGAATCACAATCGCTTGGCGCGTCACGCTTTGCTATCTGGCCGGGCTGACGGAAAGTCTGTTGGTCTTCGCATCTTTCGGAGCCCCGCACCGCAACGTGGCAGCGCAAGATCTTCTTTCGGCCTTCGTTCTTTATCTGGCCGTAGGGGTGGTCGTCTCTTGGCCCCTCTGGTTGACGGCCGCTGTCGTGGCGTTCGTTTTCGCGAGGTCGGTCGCTGCAAATCCAGGTCTGTGGGCTGCCGCGGCGACGTTGATCGGCGCCGGCTTCTCGTATGGAACCCTGCCCTTCGACGGTGAAATCAGGTCTCTTGCCACCGTCGGTGGCCTCGCCGCAATTCTGGCAGGCATTTCTTTTTATTGTTGGAGTGTATCGCGCCCGGTTCCCCCGGCATCCAACTGAAAACACCATTAATCGCGCGCTTGCCTTGCGGGGCAAAACCGTTCATGCGAAGAGCCCGCACGCGAGTGAAAACAGCGACAGGCAAGCGCAACAGATGAGCAGGCGCCGGAAATGAGCAAGCGCAAGAACGGGCTCACCTATGCCGAAGCGGGCGTCGACATCGATGCCGGCAATCTCATGGTCGAGAAGATCAAGCCGCTGGTGCGCGCCACTCGCCGGCCGGGTGCCGATGGCGAGATCGGCGGCTTCGGCGGCCTGTTCGACCTCAAGGCAGCCGGCTTCACCGACCCGGTGCTGGTCGCCGCCAATGACGGCGTCGGCACCAAGCTGAAGATCGCCATCGATGCCGGCAAGCACGACACGATCGGCATCGACCTCGTCGCCATGTGCGTCAACGACATCGTCGTGCAAGGCGCCGAGCCGCTGTTCTTCCTCGACTATTTCGCCACCGGCAAGCTCGATCCCGACCAGGGTGCTGCGATCGTCGGCGGCATTGCCGCCGGCTGCAGGGAGGCCGGCTGCGCGCTGATCGGCGGCGAGACGGCGGAAATGCCAGGCATGTATCACGGCAAGGATTACGACCTTGCCGGCTTTGCCGTCGGTGCCGCCGAACGCGGCCAATTGCTGCCGACCGACGACGTCGTCGAGGGCGACGTACTGCTCGGCCTCGCCTCGTCGGGCCTGCATTCGAACGGCTTTTCGCTGGTCCGCCGCATCGTCACCGTAAGCGGCGTTGGCTGGAACGATGCGGCGCCGTTCAATGACGAAGCGACGCTGGCCGAGGCGCTGCTCGAACCGACCCGCATCTACGTCAAGTCGATCCTCAAGGCGATCCGCAACACCCACGGCATCAAGGCTCTGGCGCATATCACCGGCGGCGGCTTTCCCGAAAACATTCCGCGCGTTCTGCCCAAGGATTTTTCGGCCGAGCTCGACCTCGGCGCCATCGAGGTGCCGCCGGTGTTCTCATGGCTGGCCAAGACCGGCGGGGTCGCACCGGAAGAGATGATGCGCACCTTCAATTGCGGCATCGGCATGATCCTGGTCGTCGCCTCGGGCCAGGCGGCGCAGGTCGCCGCCGTGCTGCAGGAAGCCGGCGAGACGGTGACGCCGATCGGCCAGATCGTGCCGCGCCGCGACGCCGGGGTGATCTATCGGGGCTCGATCGGCCTATGACCAGAAAACGCACGGTGGTGCTGATCTCGGGGCGCGGCTCCAACATGACGGCGCTGATCGCGGCGGCGGGCAACCCGGCCTATCCGGCCGAGATCGTCGGCGTCATCTCCGACCGCGCCAATGCCGCCGGCCTCGGCATCGCCGCGGCTCGCGGCATCGCCACCAAGGTGATTTCGCGCTCGGACTATTCCAGCAAGGAAGCGCATGACGAGGCGATCGACGCGGCCCTTTTGTCGTTTCGCGCCGAGATCGTCGCGCTGGCCGGCTATATGCGCATCCTCGGTGCGCGCTTCGTCGAGAAATGGCAGGGCCGGATGGTCAACATCCACCCTGCCCTGCTGCCTGCCTTCAAGGGCCTGGATACGCATGCGCGAGCTATCCGCGCGGGCATGCGCATCCATGGCTGCACGGTGCATTTCGTCACGCTCGACATGGATGACGGCCCGATCATCGCCCAGGCCGCCGTGCCGGTGATGGTAGGCGACAACGAGGATTCGCTGGCGGCGCGCGTGCTCAAGGCCGAGCACCAGCTCTATCCGCTGGCGCTGGGGCTGGTCGCCGAAGGCAAGGCGCGCATGGAAGCCGGCCGCACGGTGTTTTCCCGCTTCGCCGACGATGCCGACAACGCCACGTCGGTGGTGATAGCGCCCGACCCGCTGCGCGAAGAGACCGATCTGGAGCACCTGGCGCGGATTACGCCGTAAGATGCATCCTAATTGCAATCAAATTTTGATTGCAATTAGGACCCTTCTCGCCTAATTTGCTTGCATGAACAGCAAGCACAAGCGTGTGCTCAGGGCGATCTTCACGGATCCGGTTTCGGGCAGCATCGAATGGATCGCCATCGAAACCCTGCTGGTTGCGGTCGGTTGCCAAGTGATCGAGGGAAACGGTTCGCGCGTGCGCTTCGTGTTCAACCGTGAGGTCGAAACCTTCCATCGGCCGCATCCGTCAAAGGAAGCGAAACGATATCAGGTGAGAGATGCTCGCCAATTCCTGTCGAGGATCGGAGTGAAGCCATGAATGCGATGACCTACAAGGGCTATTCCGCCCGTATCGATTATGATGATGACGACGAGATTTTCTTCGGCCGGATTGCCGGAATTCGCGACGGTGTATCGTTCCACGCTGAAACGGTCGCGGAGCTGAAGGCTGCTTTTCATGAAGCCGTGGACGACTATGTCGAAACCTGTGCGAAGATCGGTAAATCGCCGCAAAAACCCTATTCCGGCAATCTCATGCTGCGCGTCGATCCCTCGGTCCACTCGAAAGTGGCGCTGGCTGCGGAAGTCGCGGGCAAGAGCCTGAACCAATGGGGTGAAGAGGTCTTGCGCGAGGCCGCCGACAAGCAGATCGCCTGACGTTCGAGGATTTCTCATCCAACGCGCGTCTGTCTCTCCAGGACCGGATTATGAAGCAACTGCTGCTCCTGCGCCACGCCAAGTCGAGTTGGGATGATCCCGATCTTATCGACTTCGACCGGCCGCTGTCCGGGCGTGGGCTGAAGGCAGCGCCGCTGGTCGGGCGCGAACTGGCCCGGCGCGGCTGGCTGCCGGAGCTGGCGCTGGTATCGCCGGCGCTGCGCACCCGCGACACGTGGCGGCTGGTCTCGGCGGAGTTGCCGGCGAAGGTGCAGGCCAAATTTGCCCAGGCGCTCTACGAGGCAGCGGCGGCGGACATTCTCGCCAAGGTGCGGCAGGCAAATGCCAAGATCGGTACGCTTCTGGTGCTCGGACACAATCCCGGGCTGGAGGAGTTCGCAAGCCGTCTTGCCGGCGCCGGATCGGACGATGCGGCGCTCAAAAAGCTGGCGGAAAAATTTCCGACCGCGGCCCTGGCCCGTTTCGACGTCGACGCCGACTGGGCCGGTCTTACTTTTGGCAGTGCCCGGCTGACGCACTGCATTTGGCCGAAGGATCTGCGCTAGAGATTGGCCGACAGGCCGGAGGGGGGTGGGAAGGATCGCCGACTTTTCGGCCGACCCTCTTCCGCGAACAAGAACGGCGGGCCAAGCCCGCCGCTCTTTGTGCTCCGGGGTTTGAGGAACTAGCGGCCCCAGTTGCCCCTGCCAGATTGGGGCACCACGGACTGAGCCGTGCCGGACTGGGTCGTCGCCCTGGTGTCGACGGCATTGTGCTCAGCCGTCAGCGGCTTGCGGATCGAGCCCGTAAACGCGTTGTCAACATTGCCAACAGGCGCGGCCGGCTGGTTGACGCCGTCCGAACCATAGTGGTCGCTGCCGGCAAAGGCGCTGCCTGTGGCGATGAGGATGATGGCGGCGACGGTAAGAGCAATCTTGGTCATATCAGGTACTCCAATGTATTGGGCATTCGTGAGAGTGTCGTTGCTTTCGACGCATTCGAGATGAGAGTGCTGCCCGCACCGACGAATACGCACCCGAAGCGCACGTTGCTGGACGATTTCAGCAACCGAGATTGCGGCTACAGATGAAACCTGCAAATCAAAGTATTCGAGTGGCGTGGGATTCGATCCGGCGCGTGTCCACGTTGATACGCAAAAGCAAGAGTAGCGGGCCAAGCCGGCCGCTCTTTGTGTTCCAGGGCTGTGATAATCAGCGGCCCCAGATGCCTTGGCCGGATTCGGGCGCGACGGACTCGGTCGTCGTCTTGGTATGCTCAGTCGTGACCGGCTTGCGGATCGAACCGGTGAAATTGTTGTCGACATTCGCGCTGGGGGCGGCCGGCTGGTTGAAATTGTCCGAGCCATAATGGTCGCTGAAGGCAAAAGCAGTGCCGGTGGCAACCAGGATGGCGGCGGCGGTAAGAGCGATCTTGGTCATTTCAGGTACTCCGGTATTTCTCTGTTCTGTTCGTCAAGTGGCGTGCCTTGGGAGGAATTCGCGTCGCTCGGACCAGCCCGAGATGGGTCGGCGGGGCTGTCGTTTCCAATCACGAAAATTTTGTGCCGGTGCGCCAAATTGGCCGCTTGAAATCCGACATACGGCCCCTTTTGCCACAATCTTCTGGTTTATTATCAATCGGTTACGTCGACATTGGTGATTTGCGGCGCGAACGTTTCGTGAGCCGGCGTTCACCCGATGCTATACGCTCCGTCAACAGAAACGAACCGTTCGGTTCGATTATGCTGCCGGACCAATGCGCGATGAAATTCACGCAGCTACCGGTTCGGCGCCAGCGGCGTCATGCCTGGGCCGCGCGCTGGCCAGAAGTACGACGGGGCAGTTGCAGGCGGCCAGAACAGCGCCGGCGGTTTCGCCGAAGAACAGGTTCTCACCCGGCCGTTGAGTGACCCCCATTACGACGATCGCCGCACCGTTGGCCACCTCCCGGATGATCGCCTTGTCGGGTGTGACGCGGGTATGGAACGCTGTGTCTACAGGCACACCGTAGCGGCTGGCCAAGTCGGCGATGTCTTTCAGAACGGCCTCTTCGCGGCTATGCGACACAGATGTCGACCTGCGGCCCTTGGTTGCCCTTTGCGAGACGTAGAGCATCTTGACCCGCGCCCGGTTTGGACGGGCTAGAGCCAGCGCAAAGTCGGCGGCGCGACGCGCCACTTGAGTACCGTTGACGGGGACGAGAATGCTGGTGCCGGCCTTCAGCGTCGGCATCTTTTCGGCAGCATTGCCGCCGTTCAGGACCAGGCAAAGCGGGCCGTCAAATCCTCCGGCAATGTCGTTGAGGGTCGGCGCGAAGGCGCCATCGATGGTCAGCACATTGTCGAGGCCGACCAGCAGCAGGCCGTATCCCTTGCGGGCCTCTTCGGCGATCGTCTCACCGGTGGCTTCCGATTCGGTGCGAGCCGTCAGGTGGACTTTGTCGACCAGCGTATCTTCGATCCGTTTCACCGCCTGGGCGCTTTTTTTTGCACCCTTCTTGATTTCCTTCAGGGTGCGCTCCTGCCCCTTGCTGTCGGTTGGCCTGTCAATTCGGCCGTCTTTCAGGCGCAGCAAGGTGGTGGGCATGCCGCTGCCTCCGCCGACCAGTCCAGCGAGATAGGCGGTGAACTTGCCGACCCTGCTGTCGTCGACCAGCACCAGCAGCCGCTCCAGCCTGGAAATGAAGCCGTATTCGTCCAACGCCTCGCGCTCGACACGCTGCTGCTCGTCGTGCCCAACCGGCAGCCGGCCAAGCGCCCAGCGCAGCATCGGCGGCATGGCCAGCGTGGTGATCACGGCCATGGTGACGATCATGGTGAAGAGATTGTGCGACAGGATGTTCATCGACAGGCCGATGCTGGCGACGATCACCTCGGTCGAGCCGCGCGCGTTCATTGCGCTGCCGACGGCGATCGCTTCCTTGAACGACATGGCGGCGAGCCTGGCGCCGATGAACGCGCCGCCAAACTTGCCGATGCTGGCGATGACCACGAGAGCGCCTGTCAGCATGGCAAGCGTCGGGTCGGCGAGCACTGTGAGATCGGCGGAAAGCCCCGCCATGCCGAAGAAGATCGGCATGAACAGCGCGGTGATGACGCCGCGAAGCTGGCCCTCGATGTGGCTGGAGAGGATGGGTGATTCACCGACAAGGATGCCGGCGACGAACGCCCCCAGCACGGTGTGGACGCCTATCATGTTGGTGATCAGCGCCATCACCCCCATGATGATGAGGATCATGGTGATCACCGCATACTCGCTGCGGAAGGCATCGTTGGTCCAGCGGATCAAGGTGAAGACTAGACGGCGGCCGATGGTGAAGGAGAACACCATGAACAGTGCCACCTCGGCGACGGTGGTCACCAGCGGCGCGAACTGCAGCCTGCCGTTGGTGGCGATGCCGAAGGTTACGGCGATGATCAGCCAGCCGATCGTGTCCTCGATGATCGCCGAGGAAATAATCACCTGACCGAGGTTGCGGCGCATGAAGTTCATCTCGCGCACCACCATGGCGACGATCTTGACCGACGAGATCGACAGCGCGGTGCCCAGGAACAGCCCGGCGACGGTGCGTTGGGTCGGGTCGGCCAGCAGTGCGTCCGGCAGGAATTGCGCAAGCGCGAAAGCGCAGATGAAGGGCACCACAATGCCGGTCCCCGAAATGGAAAAACATGCCGCGCCGACCCGGCGCACCAGCCGCAGGTCCGTCTCCATGCCGGTCAGCAAAAGCAGCATCAGTATGCCAAGCTGCGAGACGGCGTCGATCATGCCCTTTTGCGCAGGATCACTGGGAAAGATCAGGTGCTGGGCGGACGGCCACAGCCAACCGAACAGCGACGGACCGAGCAGGATGCCGCCGATCAGTTGGCCCATGATTGCCGGCTGGCCATAGCGCTGCAGCACTTCGCCCAGGCCACGCCCGACAAGCAGCAGCAGGACGATCTCGGCAACGAAAGCGCCCTCGCCCGAACCGCCCATTCCCGAGGCCTTGGTTCCGGCAACAAGCGTCTCCGCCGCCCAGGCCCCGCTTGCGGGGACGAACGCCCAAACCAGCAGCGCCAGGCTGGAACGTGTCGGAGCCTGCCAAACCATGAAACCCCCATCGCCCAATGCACGTGCCCAACAACGCGCGACAGGGCGTTGCGTTGCTAGACGTGGACGTCACCGAAGGAGAGTTCGCCGTCGTCGCTCTCCGTCAGGAAGGCTGTCACCAGCAGGCCGGCATAGAGGATGGCGACCAGCACGACGATGACGGCGCCAGGGATTGGGCCTAAGGCAGCACCGGTGACGGCCTCACGCATCGAACCGACGAAGCCGACGCGGACGCCTTCGGTCAGAAGACTTGGCGTCGACAGTTTGAGGATCCAGGCCAGGAGCAGGATCAGCAGCATGTAGATGTAATTCCGACGCAGGCGGCGCGCCAAAGCCGCTCGTTGCGAAATGAGGAATTTCGGCGCGCGCAGGCTCTCGCCGACGATCAGCAGCCAATCGGACGCGAAGTCCGGCTGCGGCGAGAATATCTGCGCGAAATAATGCCGTTCGAACTGGCGCACGCGGGCCCGGTAGAAGTCGAAGAAGCGGTATCGGCGCGCCTCTATCCACAGCAGCAGCAGAACAAGCAGCATGGCAAACAGCAGCACGCCGTGATGAGCGCTGGCTGTGGAAAGCGATACGGACAGCATTGCCGCCACGACAGTTATCGCCCAATTGCTTGTCAGGTCCAGGCGGTCGCGCCACCCCGCCATGCGCAGAATCTCGGCGCGATGAAAGTGCGACATCGTGGTTACGAGTTCGCCGGACGAAAGTGTCCTTCCGATGGGGTCCGGCGCCGCCAACGCTTCTGCCATGACCATGCCTCCACCCGCCACGCGAAAACGGCTGGATGGACATATCGTTCCGACGCTTCAATTGGCCGGGCGCAGCCAGACCTTGTTGTCGTGGAAGGCAGCGCCGCCATAGGGCGCCGGCGCGTCGGCGCCGGTCAGCACGTTGATGCCCTCGCCGCGCTCATGGGCGCCGTTCGGCCAGATGCCTTCGGCGACCACCACGCCGCGCTTGATGCCGTCGAACAATCTTGCGTGCAGCACCACTTCGCCACGCCGGTTGCCGACCTCGACACGGCCGCCGTCGGCGACCCCGAGTGCCGCCGCATCGTCGGGATGCAAGAGCAGTTCCGGCCGGCCCTCCTTCGCCTTCGAGACCGGCGTTTCGGCAAAGGTCGAATTGAGGAAATTGCGCGCCGGCGAGGTGGTCAGCCGGAACGGGTGCGCCTCGTCCGCCACCTCGATCAGGTCGACATGGTCCGGAAATTCCGGCAGGCGCGCCACCGGGCCGAAGAGGCCCATGCTTTTCGGTGGCCGATTGGGTGCCGCCTGCCCGGTCCAGTCGGCGCGGAAGTGGAATTTTCCGTCCGCGTGGCCGAAGCCGTTGAGGAAATGCGCGGCCTCGAAATCCGGTTGCAGATCAAGCCATTTCTCGTCCTTCAGGCTCGAAAAGCTGCCCAGCCCGCGCTTGCCCAAAATGATGTCGATATGCTGCTGCTCGGTCATGCCGAAGCCCGGACGATCGGCGACGCCAAGCCTCTTGCCGAGCTCCTCGATGACGAAATGGTTGGTGCGCGGACCTTCCGGCGGGTCGATCAGCTTCGGCCCGAGCGTGATGTGCTGGTTGCCGCCGCCCTTGTAGACGTCGTCATGCTCGAGAAACATCGTTGCCGGCAGCACGACATCGGCGAGTTTTGCGGTGTCCGTCATGAACTGCTCGTGCACGCAGGAAAACAGGTCGTCGCGCAGAAAACCCTGCTTCACCAGCCGCTGCTCCGGCGCGACATTGACTGGATTGGTGTTCTGGATCAGCAGCGCCGTCACTGGCGGGCCGCCATAGAGCGCATCCGCCGCCCCGGTCAGCACCGGGCCGATGCGCGAATGGTCGAGATGACGGATCGCGGGGTCGCGCATCCGTGTGCCCTCCAGCAGTTCCTGGTTGAGCTTGAAGATGCCCGAATTGGTATGGAAGGCGCCGCCGCCCTCATACTGCCAGCAGCCGGTGACCGCGGCGATCGAGGCTGCGGAATGCATGTTGACCGAACCGTTGCGCTGCCGCGAAAAACCGTAGCCGAGGCGGAAGTAAGTCTTCTTCGTCGTGCCGACGAGCCGGGCGAAGGTCTCGATTTCGTCGACAGAAAGCCCGGTGATATTAGCGGCCCATTGCGGCGTCCGCGTCTTGAGATGCGCCTCCAGCCCCTGCGGGTCGTCGGTGTATTTTTCCAGATAGGCGCGGTCGGCCATGCCGTCGCGGAACAGCACGTGCATGACAGCGCAGGCCAGCGCGCCGTCAGTGCCGGGCTTCAGCACCAGGCCAAGATCGGCCTGCTTCATGGTCGCATTCTCATAGACGTCGATGACGACGATCTTGGCGCCGCGTTCCTTGCGCGCCTTGACGGCGTGGGTCATCACGTTGACCTGCGTGACCACGGCGTTGGTGCCCCAGATCACCACGCAGTCGGACTTTGCCATCTCGCGCGGGTCGGGGCCACGCAGCGCGCCGGCGCCCATCATCCAGCCGGTCCAGGCCAGATTGGTGCAGATCGAACCGAAGAAGCCGGAGTATTTTTTGGCGTGCCTGAGCCGCTCGATGCCGTCGCGCTGCACCAGCCCCATCGTGCCGGCATAGTAATAGGGCCAGACCGTCTCCGAGCCATATTTTGCCTCGGCCGCGATGAATTTTTCGGCGACAAGGTCGAGTGCGGCTTCCCAACTCGCTTCCTTCCAGGCGCCCTCGCCCTTGGCGCCGGCACGGACCAACGGCTTCAGCAAGCGCTCGGGGTGATGGACGCGGTCGGCATAGCGGGCGACCTTGGCGCAGATGACGCCGGCCGTATAGCTGTTGGCCTTGGCGCCGTGGACGCGGCCGATACGCCTGGCGTCGAGCAGCTCGACTTCGAGCGCGCAGGTCGAGGGACAATCATGCGGACAGGCCGAATGGCCGATTTTGAGCTTGGCGTGCTGATTCATGGAACGAGGGTAGCCGGTTCCGTGCATGGCGTGTAGGGCCAGATGATTAGCCAATCTCCCCCCAAGTGGGGGAGATGTCCGGCAGGACAGAGGGGCGCGCGAAGGATCGCCTACCTTGTTCATCCTACGACAAACCCGAGACCGGCGTGAGGACGCAATCAATTGAGAGGTCGCCGGGACAGCGCCCCCCTCTGCCTGCCGGCATCTCCCCCACAAGGGGGAGATTACGCTGCCCCTACTCCGCCGTGCCTTCCTCATACTCGGCCGACATCGACAGCCATTTTTCCTCGTGGCCGGCGAGCGTCTGGGCGAGCTGTGAGCGTTCCTTGGCCAGCTGGGTCGCGGTCGAGGGGTCCTTTTCGTAGACGGCCGGATTGGCGAGCTCGTCCTCGATCAGGTCGATGCGCTTGCGGAGGCGGTCCATCAGCGCTTCGGTGGCGCGGATTTCCTTGGCCAGCGGCTCGAAGGCGGCGCGGCGCGCGGCTGCGTCTCGGCGGCGGTCGGCCTTCGACGCTTTGTCCGCCTCGCGCTTGCCGCGGCGGTCGCCGGAGACACCGGTGACCAGCGTCTTGTAGTCCTCGAGATCGCCGTCATACGGGTTGACCGCGCCATCCTTCACCAGCCACAGCCGGTCGGCGGTCGCTTCGAGCAGATGGCGGTCGTGCGAGATCAGGATAACCGCGCCGGGAAAATCGTTCAGCGCATGGATCAGCGATTCACGGCTGTCGATGTCGAGATGGTTGGTCGGCTCGTCGAGGATGAACAGGTTCGGCCCCTCGAAGGCCGACAGGCCCATCAGCAGCCGCGCCTTCTCGCCGCCGGACAGATCCTTGGCGGCGGTGTTCATCTTTTCGGTGGTCAGGCCGAATTGGGCAACGCGGCCGCGCACCTTCGATTCCGGCGCTTCCGGCATCAGCCGACGGACATGCTCATAGGCGTTTTCGTCCGGCCGGAGGTCGTCGAGCTGGTGCTGGGCGAAGATTGCTACCTTGAGCCCGGGCGCCACCGTCATGCTGCCGGTCTCCGGCTTCAGCCGGCCGGCCAAAAGCTTGGCGAAGGTCGACTTGCCGTTGCCGTTGGCGCCGAGCAGTGCGATGCGGTCGTCGGCATCGATGCGCAGCGTCATCTTCTTCAGGATCGGCTCACCCTCGACATAGCCGACATTGACGTTATTCAGCGCAATGATCGGCGAGGCCACCGTCTTCACCGGCTCGGGGAAGGAGAACGGCCGTACCGTGTCGTTGACGATCGCGGCGATCGGCTTCATTTTCTCCAGCGCCTTGATGCGCGACTGCGCCTGCCTCGCCTTGGAAGCCTTGGCGCGGAAGCGCTCGACGAAGGATTCCATGTGCTTGCGCGCGGCCTCCTGCTTGACGCGGCCCTTCTCCTGCAATTCGCGCTGCTCGGTATATTGCCGCTCGAACTGGTCGTAGCCGCCGCGCCAGAAGGTCAGCTTCTTCTGGTCGAGATGGACGATCGAGTTGACGGCGCGGTTGAGCAGGTCGCGATCGTGCGAAATCAGCAGCACGGTGTGCGGGTATTTCGACAGGTAGTTTTCCAGCCACAGCGTGCCTTCGAGGTCGAGATAGTTGGTCGGCTCGTCGAGCAGCAGAAGGTCGGGCTCGGCAAACAGCACGGCGGCCAGCGCGACGCGCATGCGCCAGCCGCCGGAGAAGGACGAGGCCGGCCGCCGCTGCGCCGCATCGTCGAAGCCGAGGCCGGCGAGAATGGTGGCTGCGCGTGACTCGGCTGAATGCGCATCAATGTCGGCCAGCCGCATGTGGATGTCCGCGATGCGGTGCGGATCGGTCGCGGTCTTTTCCTCTTCGAGCAGCGCACTCCGTTCAAGGTCGGCCTTGAGCACGATCTCGATCAGCGGCTCCTCGGTGCCGGGCGCTTCCTGCGCCACCTGGCCGATGCGCGTGTTCTTGGGCAGGCCGATCGAGCCGGTCTCGGAGGCGAGGTCGCCGGTAATTGCCTTGAACAAGGTCGTCTTGCCGGTGCCGTTGCGGCCGACAAGGCCAGCCTTGCTGCCGGCCGGCAAGGTCAGCGAGGCATGGTCGAGAAGCAGGCGTCCGGCCATACGGAGCGAAAGGTCGTTGATGATCAGCATGGCCGCGCTTTTGCACGGGACAACCATGCTTCGCAAGGGCTTGAGCCCCGGTTCGCCGCATAAGGCGCGAAAACCAGCAAAGAGGTGACGTCGACACCGCGACTTCCCGCAAAACGCAAAAGAACCCGCTATCCTGAGGGGGGGTAAGGAAGCGGGTTCTTTCGTGAACGGCTGCCTTGGGAGCGTCCGATCGACACCCAAACACGCAACAGCCGGGTTTGTTCCATGTGATGAACAAACCATGTGATGACAAACACCGGCGTGGCCGGCAGGTTGTCCACAGGCGCGTGCGTCCGTACGCTATCGGACCATGACGCTGCGGAAAGACTCGGCTATCCTTGGATGCGCGGCGGGCCTGATCTCCGCCTGGCCGGCGCCATCAGCTTCCTCCCAAGCGGCGCCGGCCACCTTCTTTGACCGGTGCCGACGCCATTTGAGGTGGTCATTGTTTTGGCGGCGTGCCGGGCTGATCGCCGCCGGTCGTCGATTTCGGCGCCGGATTCTTGTCGACCTGCGGGTTCTGCTCGACCGTGTCGCCGGGGGCCTTGGTCGGCTGGATGTTATTGTCGCAACCCGCAACGGTCAGCGCTGCCATAAGCAGCAGGATTAAGCGCTTTTTCATCGCAGTCTCCTCTCGCCCGACAACGAGGCGTCGGCGATTTGGTTGCGCGATCGGTGTCTTCCCGCATTCTCCGAGGAGCCGGGGAACAAAATGCCGCGTCTTCGGTTGCTCCAAATCAATGGAGGAAGCCATGATCCGTTTGCTCATCGCCGGGGCAATCGTCTACGTTGCCTATCGCGTCGCCAAGAAAGTGATTGACGACGTGCCCGACGATTTCGATCCGCTGCTGCTGCCGCCGCCGCAAGACGATCGCGAGGCGCTTCGGCGGCAATCGGCAAGGATGGGCGTCGAACCCGGGCGCTGATCGATCGCTCTGCCGCAAGGCTTCTTCGCTTCCGAGCGCAAACTCCCGCTCTGCAAACCGTTGCGAACAAAGCAGAAACGATGCTTGATGGGCGATGAACCTCGCCGCCCGTGATTCGTCTTTCCAGCCGGCCTATCTGGCGAAGCTCAACGCCGAGCAACGGCTTGCCGTCGAACATGGCGACGGCAAGATAGCCGGTCCGTTGCTGGTGATCGCCGCCGCCGGTTCCGGCAAGACCAACACGCTGGCGCACCGGGTCGCGCATCTGATCGTCAAGGGCGCCGACCCGCGCCGCATTCTTTTGATGACATTTTCGCGCCGTGCCGCAGCGGAAATGGCCAAGCGGGTCGAGCGCATCGCCGGCGAGGTGCTCGGGCGCGATGCTTCTGTCATCACCGATGCGCTGAGTTGGGCCGGCACGTTCCACGGCATCGGCGCCAGGCTGCTGCGCGATTATGCGCTGGAGATCGGCCTCGACCCGGCCTTCACCATCCACGACCGCGAGGATTCCGCCGATCTGATGAACCTTGCCCGCCATGAGCTCGGTTTTTCGAAGACCGAAGCCCGCTTCCCGACCAAGGGCACCTGTCTTGCGATCTATTCGCGCGCCGTCAACGCGCAGGCGCCGCTCGGCGAGGTTTTGGGGTCGGTGTTTCCATGGTGCGCCGGCTGGGCCGAACAGCTCAAGGCGCTGTTCGCCAGATATGTCGAGGCCAAGCAGGCGCAGAACGTGCTCGATTACGACGATCTGCTGCTCTACTGGGCGCAGATGGCCAGCGAGCCGGAAATCGCCGCGCACCTGGGTGGGCGTTTCGACCATGTGCTGGTCGACGAATACCAGGACACCAACCGGCTGCAGGCGTCGATCCTGACGGCGCTGAAGCCCGACGGATCGGGGCTGACTGTGGTCGGCGACGATGCGCAGTCGATCTATTCATTTCGCGCAGCGGACGTGCGCAATATCCTGGATTTTCCCAAGCAGTTCGCGCAGCCTGCCGAGGTCGTCATGCTGGAGCGCAACTACCGCTCGACCGAGACGATCCTGGCGGCCGCCAATGCGGTGATCGGCGAAGCGTCGGAGCGTTTCACCAAAAATCTCTGGTCCGAGCGCAAATCGACAGAAAAGCCGAAGCTGGTGAGCGTGCGCGACGAGACCGAGCAGGCGAGCTATGTCTGCCAGGCGATACTCACCGAGCGCGAGGCCGGCACAGCGTTGAAGACGCAGGCCGTGCTATTTCGAGCTTCGCACCACAGCGGCCCGCTGGAGATCGAGCTGACGCGCCGCAACATCCCCTTCGTCAAGTTCGGCGGGCTGAAATTCCTCGACGCCGCTCACGTCAAGGACGTGCTGGCCGTGCTGCGCTTTGCCGAAAACCCGCGCGACCGCGTCGCCGGATTTCGCGTGCTGCAACTTCTGCCCGGCATTGGCCCTTCGGCCGCCAATGCGATCGTCGAGACCATGGCGACGTCGCTCGACGAGACCATGGGGCTTGCCCGTTACCGGCCGCCGCCGCGCGCCGCCGACGACTGGCCGGGCTTTGTCGCGCTCTATTGCGGCCTGCGCGCCGGCGCAAAAAAATGGCCGGCCGACATCGAGCAGGTCAGGCTCTGGTACGAGCCGCACCTGGAACGCATCCACGAGGATGCGACGACGCGCCGGGCAGATCTCCTGCAGCTCGAGCAGATCGCTTCCGGCTATGCCTCGCGCGAGCGCTTCCTCACCGAACTGACGCTCGATCCGCCGGACGCGACCAGCGACGAGGCCGGCCCGCCGCACCGCGACGAGGATTATCTGATCCTGTCGACCATCCATTCGGCCAAGGGCCAGGAGTGGAAAAACGTTTTCGTGCTCAACACCGTCGACGGCTGCATCCCGATCGATCTCGGCGTCGGCAACAAGGAGGATATCGACGAAGAGCGGCGGCTGCTCTACGTGGCGATGACGCGGGCCAAAGACGGCCTGCACCTAGTCATGCCGCAGCGCTTTTTCGTCCATGGCCAGGCGGCGCGCGGCGACCGCCATGTCTATACCTCGCGCACGCGCTTCATCCCGCGCTCAATCCTCGGCGCCTTCGAGCAGGTGGCGTGGGCCAGCGTCCTGGCCAGGGACGATCCGCGCCGGCAGCCGCAAGTGCGCGTCGATCTCGGCGCGCGCATGCGCGGCATGTGGAAATAGCCGCTCAGGCCTTCAGAAACGGCCCTGCCCCGTGCAGAGACGTAAACAGCGCCTCGCTGAACAGGGAAATCGGACGCTGCAAGCGGCCGGCCGGCGGCCGGTGGAAGACCCAGGCGCGCACTTGCGGACGGAAATCCGTGTCGAGGATCTCGATCGCATCGCGCCAGGGGCTGCCTGTCAGGGCCGCCGGGGTGACGATGCCGATGCCGTGGCCGCGCGCCACCAGCGACATGCGCAGGTCGGCGCTCAAGGCTTCGACGCCAACCTGAAACGGCAAGCGCGCCGCTTCGAAACTGTGACGGATGAAGCGGCGGAAGCCGCAGCCATTTTCGTTCAAGACCCAGGGGAAAGCCGACAGGTCGGCGAGGCTTGCCGGTTTCGGCACCTCAAGGCCGGGTGCAGCGATCAGCAGGACCGTCTGCTCGCCGAGGTCGTCGCCGACCAGCTCCTCCGGCGGCCGGTCGCCATCGGGCAGGCACAGCGCGGCCGCATCCAGCTCGCTGCGGGCGACCTGCTCCAGCAGACGCGGCGACCAGCCGGAGGTGATGCGCAGCGTCAGGCGTGGAAACTCCTTACGCAACCGGTCGAGCGGAACGGCAAGTGCTGCGTCCGACAGATATGGCAGGATGCCGAGACGGAATTCACCAGTGATTTCGCCATCGGGCGCGAGGCCGGACTTCAAGTCTTCCAGCGAGCGCAGCACGCGGCGCGCGTGCTCGTAGGCATCCCGACCCGCGCCGCTCGGCTTCAGCGGTTTGGACAGGCGATCGAGAAGCGGCGTTCCCAGCGCCTCCTCGAGGTTCTGGATGCGGCGCGACACGCCGGGCTGGGTCAGGTTCAGGCGGCCGGAGGCGCCGACGATAGAGCCGGTTTCCACCACCGCCACGAAGGCTTCGAGGTCATGCAGGTTCATGCGCTTTCCTCATAATCATTATTCAATCTATTTAATTGCGACATGTTACTCCGTCGGCATAATGAATTCAATCATTATACCAATGTTGGAGCTCGGGCATGGCCGATGTTCTCACGGAACGCACCGCGGAATCCCAGATCAGCGATACAATCAGCGGCAGGACGACGCTGCTGTTTGCAACCGCCGTCGGCGTGATCGTCATCAATCTGTTTGCGCCGCAGACGCTGATCGGCTTGATCGGGCCTTCGCTCGGGCTTGGCGGTGCCGAAGGCGGCCTGGTGGCGATGGCCACGCTGCTCGGCTATGCCGCCGGCCTTTTTCTCCTGGTGCCGCTCGCCGATCTTAGGGAAAACCGAGCCCTGATCGTGCGCATGCTCGGCTCGTCGTCCGTCGCCGCCGGTGTCGCGGCGGTGGCACCGAATGCGGCCATGCTGCTCGCGACCCTGTTCGTGCTTGGCGCCGCCTGCTCCGCCATCCAGGTTCTGGTGCCGATCGCCGCCGCCATGGCACCGCCGGAGCGGCGGGGCCGTGTCATCGGCGATGTCATGAGCGGGCTGATGCTGGGCATTCTGCTGTCACGTCCACTGGCCAGCCTGATCGCCAGCGCGTGGGGCTGGCGGGCCTTCTACGCCGTCAGCGCAGTCGCGGTGGCGGTGCTGACGGTGGTTCTGGCCGTCTGCCTGCCGCGCCGGCCGGTGTCGTCGGCGATGACCTATCCCGGGTTGATCGCCTCGCTCTGGCGCCTCGTTTGCAGCGAGCCACAGCTCAGGATCAGGGCGCTGACCGCAAGCCTTGCGATGGCGGCGTTCAGCGTGTTCTGGACCTCGGTAGCGCTTCGTCTCGCCCAGCCGCCATTCGAGCTCACGCAACGCGGCATTGCGCTGTTTGCGCTGGTCGGTGCCGGCGGCGCTGTCGTTGCGCCATTGTTCGGGCGTGCCGGGGATCGCGGATGGACGCGCCGCACGACGATCCTGTGTCACCTCGCCATGATCGCGGCGTTCGGGCTTTGCGCCTGGGCGGCGGCTGCAACGGTCGATGCATCGACACTACCGCTGATCGTCATGGGCGGCAGTGCCGTGCTGCTCGATATCGGCGTCACCGGCGACCAGACACTTGGCCGCAGGATCGTCAACCTGCTCAATCCCGAAGCACGCGGCCGGCTGAACGGCCTGTTCGTCGGATTGTTCTTTCTCGGCGGCGCGGCCGGATCGGCGCTGGCCGGGATTGCCTGGGCATGGTTTGGATGGTCGGCAATTTCGGCACTCGGCATCCTGATCGGGCTTTTGGCGCTGGCCGTGGACTGGCTAGCCGCTCGACCTGGCCGGCATTCCTGATTGGTGGGTCGAGCGTGACAGACGAAAGCAAAATCCCGGCAACATGGAACCTCGCGCCGCGATCGGCGTTTCTGCCCGACCCCCAGACCGGAGAACGGCGTCCGCCGTGACCTCCGCCCATTCGAGAGGCCAGAATGCACGACAGGACGTTTTCCACCCCGGTCGCCCTAACCGTTGGCGCCGGCTACAAGCGCACGATCGCTTCGTTCTCCGAGATGCACGAGTTCCTGATCGAGTTCCCGCCTTCGCGCCGGCGGCTGAGCTATGGCGCTGCGGTAAAGGCCTGCGAGGCGGCCCGTGCCGGCGAGATCTCGGCCGAAGCGGCACGCGACGCCCTGATCACTTTCGCAGTGACAGCAGGCATCCTCTGGCCCGCTGCCCAGCCGGCCGTTTCGGTCAAGCCGGTCGCTCGGGGCCATGGCGGCTACGCCGCCTGAAAAGCCTCTTCGCCATCATAGCCGGCCGGAGATGCCGTCCATTTATCGACGGTTTTAGTTCGGCGGATCCTAAATCAGCCGCCTTCTGATACTTATCCGGGTCACCGCGGTCACGAGAATGGCGCCGATCATGAAATAGATGGTCGCGACAATGTCGCCCTGATGGAAATAATAACCGGAGTTGAGAAGCGCCAAGACCACGGCGAAGAACGCCACAAGGCGCAAGGGTTCATTGGGCATGCGTGCCAATTCTCGCTGTTGCTGCTGAATGCTGCTGAAGCGGCCGCCCTCACGACCGTGCGCTCCATAAAATGTTTTGGCGCGTTTTGCAATCTCGGCAGATCGTCCTCTATCCACCGTCCGCTTCACCAGCCGCCCCAGGGTTAGGCGAAAGCCCTGCCCTCCTCGCTGCGCTGGAACAACGTCAGGTCCAGTCCGAGGCTTGGCTTGCCCAGAATGGTCAGGATCGCATGCGCCTGTCCGCGATGGTGGGTCTGGTGGTTGAAGAAGTGGTCGAGCGCCGGCGCCAGCCGCTGCGAGACGGTGCGCATATCCGAGACGGTCATGTAGGAGAAGCGGCCCCACAGCGCCTTGTCGCTCAAGCCGCCGACCCAGTCGATGATCCGCTTGTCTTCAGCCTCGCGCGCCAGCCGCAAGCCAGGCAAGGCGCGGTGCAGGATGGTGTCGAGCCTTGCCGGCGCGTCGCCCTCGCCGATGAAGCGTTTCATCCAGATACGGTCGGCTGCCAGGAGGTGGTTGAGCGTTCCTATCATCGAGCCGAAGAAGACGCCGACATTGCGGTCGAACTCTTCATCGTGGAGATCGGCCGCGGCATTGTAGATGCGGCCATTGGCCCATTGATTGTAGGCCGCAAACATCATGAAGTGCTGTTTCATTTTTCTCTCGACCTGCGAGACCCCTGTTTCGCGCGGGTCTGTTTCGGGCATAGTTAGACTGCAAGGAAGCTGCCGCCAATGACTATTCTGCTCTATGACCTTGTCGGGCGCGACACCGCCCGCCCGTTCAGCCCGCATTGCTGGAAGGTGGCAATGGCGCTGGCCCATAAAGGGCTCGACATTACCAGCGTGCCGACCCGTTTCCTCGAGGTGCCGAAAGTGGAAGGCGGCATCTCGAAGCTCGTTCCGGTGATCCGCGACGGTGAGACGGTGGTCGCCGATTCCTTCGCCATCGCGCTCTATCTCGAGGAGACCTATCCCGGGCGGCCGACATTGTTTTGCGGCGACGGCGGCAAGGCGACGGCGCGCTTCATCGAACGCTGGTCGCAGCTGACGATCCACCCCTACGTCACCACCGCCGCAATACTGGACCTGCATGCCATGCAGGACGAGGCGAACGCTGCCTATTTCCGGCAGAACCGCGAGCAGCGCTTCGGCAAGCGCCTGGAGGAGGTATACGCCACCCGCGACGCCGGGCTCGCCGGCTTCCGCGCCTCGCTGGAGCCGCTGCGCTCGATGCTTGGCTATCAGCCCTTCATCGGCGGCCCGTCGCCGCTGTTTGCCGACTACATCGTCTTCGGCGCGCTGCAATGGGCGCGCATCGCAACGCCCTACCGGCTGCTCGACGACAGCGATGTCGTGGCGCAATGGTTCAAGCGATGCCTCGATTTGCATGGTGGCCTCGGCCGCACCGTCGCGGCGGCAGCGATCTCCCCGCTTGAGATGTGAGATCGGCAGTTTCATCGTGGGCGCCACATTTTGTTCTTGCTTTGTGCCGGCAGCTATGCTACTAATTTGGGTATGGTGCTGATTCGCGCCGACGACCCGTCCGGTTTACCGCGGCGGGTTTTGTTTTGCCGATAGGGGTGCAACGGCGTTGCCGGCGGGAACGTCGCTCGGCGCCGGCTAAAGTTGCTGTCCGGCCAAATGCGACAATGCGGACAGACGAAGTGTCGCCTGAGGCGCCTCATCATCGCCTGGATCGAAGCAAACAAGACGGATATCCGGTGAACCGGGCAATCACAACAAAGGCAGCGCGCCATGACCGCAAGCCCAGAATTCCCGGCCGACTTTCGCGCCGGGCTCGCCAACCTCTTCCTGTGGCGGCGCGACGTCAGGCGGTTCAAGCCGACGCCACTGCCCGAAGGCGCGCTGGAGCGGCTGCTCGACCTTACCAGCGCCGCGCCGTCGGTCGGGCTGAGCCAGCCCTGGCGTTTCGTCATCGTCGAGAGCGAAGCGTGCCGCGCCGCCGTCAGGGCATGCTTCGAGCGCTGCAATGCGGAGGCGCTCGCAACCTTTTGCGGCGAACGCGCCGCGCTTTACGCGCGCCTGAAGCTCGCCGGCCTGCATGAGGCGCCCTGCCAGTTCGCGGTTTTCGCCGACCGCGCAACCGAGCAAGGGCATGGGCTCGGCCGCCTGACCATGCCCGCCACCATAGACTATTCCGCGGTCATGGCGGTCCACACTATGTGGCTGGCGGCGCGTGCCGAAGGAATAGGCATGGGCTGGGTCTCAATCCTGGATCCGGTCGAGATGGCGACGATCCTGGACGTGCCTGCGGAGTGGACGCTGATCGGCTATTTCTGCGTCGGCTATCCAAGCGAGGAACACAGCGTGCCGACCTTGGAGCGAGAAGGTTGGGAGTTCCGGCGGCCGTCGATCATGATAACGCGATAGTGAAACTTGCAAGCAAGCCGCCACGAGTTGCAGCGCGAGATTGGGGCAAATCCGCTTCCCCTTGGCAAGGCGGCGGGCGGCTTGTATAGAGCCCGCCACCTTCAATTCCATTCTCATCAAGGACGACCCATGGCGCTCGAACGCACCTTTTCCATGATCAAGCCCGACGCAACCCGCCGCAATCTCACCGGCGCCATCACCAAGATGCTGGAAGATGCCGGTCTGCGCGTCGTCGCTTCGCGCCGGGTGTGGATGAGCCGCCGTGAGGCGGAAGGTTTTTATGCTGTCCACAAGGAGCGTCCGTTCTTCGGCGAGCTGGTCGAGTCCATGTCGTCAGGTCCGACCATCGTGCAGGTACTGGAAGGCGAGAACGCCATTGCCAAAAACCGCGAAGTGATGGGCGCCACCAATCCGGCCAGCGCCGCCGAAGGCACTATCCGCAAGGTGCACGCGCTGTCGATCGGCGAGAATTCCGTGCACGGTTCCGATGCGCCGGAAACCGCCGCGCAGGAGATCAAATACTGGTTCTCGGACACCGAAATCGTCGGCTGAGCCGGCATCCTGCTCCCCATCAAAGAGGCCGGCACAATGTCGGCCTTTTTCGTTAGCGGACATTTCAGGTTCAGGCTCCTCGACGGGTGCGTTAAGGTCGAGGCATGGATCAAACGCCGTCCCGACAATAGAGCCGACCAGTCCATGACCAGCACCATTCCCGGCTTCTTCCAGGGCACCGAGATGCCGACCGGCGGCTGGTGGGAAGCGTTGTGGCCCGACCCTGCCGGGGTGTTGACGGCGGTGGGAATGAAGCCCGGCATGGATGTGGTCGATCTCTGCTGCGGCGACGGCTGGTTCACGCTGCCGCTCGCCAAGGTCGCCCGTCACGTCATCGCCATCGACATCGATGCCGATCTGCTCGAAGTCGTCCGGCGCCGGCTGGCCGAAGGCGGCGTGACCAATTGCGAGTTTGTGGCAGGCGACGCCTATGAGCTTGCCAGGCTGGTGTCCCGGCCCGTCGACCTGGTCTTCATGGCCAACGCTTTCCACGGCGTTCCGGACCGGCCGCGCCTCGCCCGCGCCGTGCGGGCGACGCTTGGCCCGGCCGGTCGTTTTGCCATCGTCAACTGGCACCAGAACCCGCGCGAGCAAACCACGGTCCTGGGCGAGCCGCGTGGACCGAAGACTGAGCTGAGGCTGTCGCCAGAACAGACCATCGTCGCCGTCGAAGCAAGCGGTCTCAAGCTCGCCAAGCTTGTGGACGTGCCGCCCTATCATTACGGCGCGGTGTTCAAGCAAACGACGGCCTGAGACCGCCTGCCGGAAACAGCTCGTCGCCGGTGCTTACCCGCCGCCCCCTCGCGGCGGGTTCTGCCAGTCTATTTCGCCTGGCGTTCCTTCACGTTCGCATGTTCATTCGCCGCTTCCGTGTCGGTGGCCGGCGTCTGTGTATCGTGACCTGTGAACGGACTGCCCTGCCCCGGCGCGAGATCGCCGCTGTGGCCGGCCTTGTTGGTCTGGAAGGGTTGGCTATCCGGACTGAGACCATGCTGAAGGGCGTCGAACAGATGGTCGTCCGCCTTGGCAAAGCCGGTAAAGGCAAGAAGCGATGCACCTGTGGCAGCAAGGATAAGCGGGTGCGTTTTCATCTCTGGACTCCTTTGAGTGGCCAGAACGAGCCGCAGCCATTCTGGCGGCTTCAACGAAGGGACAAACGTCCCTTTTGCCTCACCCGCCGTCTACGGGAGGATAACGCTCCCTCTGCCTGGTCTATTCCGGCTGAAACACATTGTGATCGATAGTTCCGCCCCGCTGCGAAGATTTGACCCTGTGGCATCGAGGTGGCCGGGTCCGGCAAACGCGCGGAAGACGCGATGCTTCGCGACGACCTGATAGCCTTGACGGATTCGCAATGGGTCATCGCAATCCTCGTCGACGCCGTGGCGTGCATCACGGCCGATTTTTTTTAGAGCCGGGATGGTGTTCAAAGGCGCTAAGGAGGTTGAGTTCACCTGCCCTGCAGGGGCCGCATACACTCTCCGGCGGTTTGAGAGGCCTAACTCGCGGCGTTGAAGCGCAGGATGACGCGGTCGTCCTTGTCGGCGATAACAAGCTTGCCGGCGTCGATGTGGTAGCACGCCGCCTTGGCCAGCGCCTCGAACAGCGCCTTTTCCTCGGCCATGACCTGAGGCGCGCAGGCCTTGAAGGTCGAGCCGATGTCGCCGATGGCGATCTTCGAACCGTCGACCGTGGCAGTGGCGAAATAGACGTTGCAAGGTCCGCTGCCGCCGGCCTTGCCGGCCTGGCTGATCCGGAATGTCGCCTGTGGTTCGGCAATCACGCCGATGCCTTCGATATATTCGACCAGCCAGCTCTGGCCGAATACGGAGGCTGCCGCCGGCGCGTCGCTCGGCGCCGCCATTTTCAGCATGATGGTCAGCGGTGCATCGCTCAGCGGGTCGATTTGATGACGTTCATCAGAGATGAACAGCAGCCTGTCGTCGGCGGTTATGCGGGCCTGCAACGCGTAGGTCATGTTCGGCCGGATCACCTGCGGATCGAAGCTGATCTCGAACTTGATCGGCACCTGGCCGGCCGGTACCACCTTGCGCTCGCCGATGATTGCGGCCGGCGCGTCGGCCAGCGAGACGTCGGCAAGCTGCACGGACAGCACGGCATTGGGCGGCAGTGCGATGCGCTCGCGATACGTTACTTCGCCCTTGAGGGTCTTTTCAGCGGCCACGGAAAGCTCCGGCACGACCAATATGCCAATGACAAGCGGCACAAACCCGAAGATGAAGAACTCGGCGATCCTGTCCAGCATGATCCTGCTCCCCTTCCGGCCAAAGGTCTCGCAGGATTGCGGTCAATGCATGGCCGTCGGGGCATGGCGATCGGGGCATGGCTGTCGGGATTTATTCCGACGGCGGCTGCTTCCAGCGGCCCGCCGCCTCAGTGTCGGCCTCCTTGGCGTCGACCCAGCCGCCCTCGGAACCGTCGCTATGGTGTTCCTTTTTCCAGAATGGCGCCCGTGATTTTAGATAGTCCATCAGGAAATTCGCGGCCTCGAACGCCGCCTGCCGGTGCGCCGAAGCCGCCACCACCAGCACGATGTTTTCGCCGGGCGCTATCTTGCCGTGGCGGTGGATGGCGGTGAGCCCCTGCAGCGGCCAGCGCTCGATTGCCTCGGCGGCGATGCGGCCGATCTCGGCTTCGGCCATGCCGGGATAATGTTCGAGCTCGAGTGCCGAGAGCCTGCCTTGCTCGTCGCGGCAAAGGCCAGAGAAGGTCACCACAGCGCCGACGTCGTTGCGACCCTGGGTCAGCCTGGCGATCTCGGCGGCGACGTCGAAATCCTCCGCCTGGATGCGCACGACAGGCACCACCGCGGACATGGTTCAGCCACCGGTCATCGGCGGGAACAGCGCGATCTCGCGCGCGCCGGCGATCTTCTCGCGGTGCTCGACATGTTCCTGGTTGATGGCGACGCGGATCACATCAGGATATTGCAGCGCGTGCTCGTATTCCTCGCCGCGTGATTTCAGCCAGCGCAACAGGTCGGCGACCGTTTCGATGCCGGCCGGCAATTCGACGTCTTCTTCGGGTCTGCCGATCCGCTCGCGCACCCAGGCGAAATAAATGAGCTTCGTCGACATGCTACTCGTCCATGATGTGCTTGAGGCCGGCGCGGAAATAGTCGTAGCCGGTGTAGAGCGTGACCAGGGCGGCAATCCACAGCAGCACCAGCCCGGTTTGCGTCGTCAGCGGGAAGATCTTGTCGCCAGCGGGGCCCGCAAGCAGGAAGGCGATGGCGACCATCTGGATGGTGGTCTTCCATTTGGCCAGTTGCGTTACCGGCACCGAGACCTTCAGGGCCGCCAAATATTCGCGTAGCCCCGAGACCAGGATCTCGCGGCACAGGATGATGATCGCCGCCCATAGCGACCAGCCGGCGATGCCGGCATGGCGGTCGGTGTCGGCGGCCAGCAGCAGCAGGCAAGTGGCGACGAGCAGCTTGTCGGCGATCGGGTCGAGCATCTTGCCAATATTCGAGGTCTGCTGCCAGGCGCGCGCAAAATAGCCATCGAAATAATCGGTGATCGAGGCGAGCAGAAAAATGATGAGCGCCGACCACCGCGCGAAGTCGCTCGATTTCAGATGCCCTTCCAAGAAGAAGCACAGCACGACCAGCGGCACCGCGAGAATGCGAGCGTAGGTGAGCATGTTGGGCAGGTTGAACGCGCGCTGGGCCATGTTTTGGGAACTCTTTCTGCCTGCTTAGTCAAATCAGAAGCGAATGTGGGGGGTCAACAGGCCAGAATCGATTAGCCAGCCGAAATATCGGCAATAGGTCTTAGCTCTCGTGAAAATGATTGTAGACCAGTTTCGCCACCTGCTCTGAAATGCCGTCGACCTTGACCAGGTCCTCGACGGCGGCGCGGCTGACCGCCTTGGCCGTGCCGAAATGCATCAGCAGCGCGCGCTTGCGGCCGGGGCCGATGCCGCTGATCTCGTCGAGCGGGCTCTTGACCATCTCCTTCTTGCGGCGGGCGCGGTGCGAACCGATGGCGAAGCGATGGACCTCGTCGCGCAGCCGCTGGACGAAATAGAGCACCGGATCGCGCACGGGCAGCGAGAACGAGTCCCTGCCCTTGACGAAGAAGCGTTCGCGGCCGGCGTCACGGTCCTGACCCTTGGCGATGCCAATGGCGACGACTCGGTCCTGGATGCCGAGATCGGAGAGGATCTTGCGCACCGCCGTCATCTGGCCTTGGCCGCCATCGATGAGAATGACGTCGGGCCAGGCCGGGAAGCCGCCCGCGTCCTCGATATCGTCGCCTGATTCAGTTGGCTTCGCTTCGTCCGTGCCCTCGGTTTGCGGCGCATCGCCATGTTCCTTCAACAGCCGCGAGAAGCGCCGCTGCATCACCTCGCGCATCATGCCGAAATCGTCACCCGGCGTGATCTCGGTCGAGCGGATGTTGAACTTTCGATACTGGTTCTTCACAAAACCTTCCGGCCCGGCGACGACCATGGCGCCGACGGCGTTGGTGCCCATGATGTGCGAATTGTCGTAGACCTCGATGCGCACCGGCGGCTTTTCCAGGCCGAAGGTCTCGGCAAAGCCGATGAGCAGCCGCGCCTGGGTCGAGGTCTCGGCGAGCCGCCGGCCGAGCGCTTCGCGCGCGTTCTGCAGCGCGTTGTCGGTCAAATCCTTCTTCTCGCCGCGCTGCGGCACCGAGATCGATACCTTGCGGCCGGCGCGGGTGGAGAGAGCCTCCGCCAGCAATTCCTGGTCCTCAACGCCATGCGACAACAGGATGGCGCGCGGCGTCGGCTTGTCGTCGTAGAACTGCGCCAGGAACGAACCCAGCACCTCGCCGGCTTCGAGCGCCGGATCGGCCTTGGGAAAATAGGCGCGGTTGCCCCAGTTCTGGCCGGTGCGGAAGAAGAACACCTGGATGCAGACCTGGCCGCCCTCCTGATGGATGGCGAAGACATCGGCCTCGTCGATGGTCTGCGGATTGATACCTTGATGGCTCTGCACATGCGACAGCGCCGCCAGCCGGTCGCGATAGATGGCGGCGCGTTCGAAATCGAGGTTTTCCGACGCCTGCTGCATGGCAGCGGAGATCTCCGTCTTCACCTTCTGGCTGCGGCCGGAGAGAAAGTCCTTCGCCTCGGTGACGAGCCTGGCATAGTCGCCATGCGAGATTTCGCCGGTGCACGGGCCGGCACAACGCTTGATCTGGAACAAAAGGCAAGGCCGGGTGCGGTTCTCGTAGAAGGAGTTGGTGCAGCTCCTGAGCAGGAAGGCGCGCTGCAGCGAATTGATGGTGCGGCCGACGGCGCCGGCCGAGGCGAAGGGGCCGAAATAGTCGCCCTTGCGCGAGCGCGCGCCGCGGTGCTTGTAGATACCGGGCGAGACATGGTCGCCGGTCAACAGGATATAGGGGAACGACTTGTCGTCGCGCATCAGCACGTTGAACCGCGGCCGCAAGCGCTTGATGAGGTTGGCTTCAAGCAGCAGCGCTTCGATCTCGGTGCGGGTGACGACGAACTCCATCGTCGACGTCTCGCGCACCATGCGGCCGATGCGGCTGGTGTGGAACCGGCCTTGCGCGTAGCTGGTGACCCGCTTCTTCAGGCTGCGTGCCTTGCCGACATAGAGCACGTCGCCGGCGGCATTCATCATGCGGTAGACGCCGGGCGCATTGGGCAGTCGCTTGACCAGCGTCTGGATCACCTCGGCGCCGACCATGCCGTCGGCATCGCCGGCATGCGGCGTCCAGTCGATGGCGGTGAAGGTGACCTCCGGCCCACCGGCGGCAGGCTCGACGACCTCCTCGGCCGCCTCGTCCTCGAGGTCGACGTCAGGCGGCAGGTCGTCGGCGCCGCCGCGCGTTTTTTGCTTCTGGTCCATGGGGCTCATTCCGTCATGCCTGTCACATCGGGCGTCTGCCATGCAAGATGCTGGCCGCCGTCAAGCGCGATCATCTGGCCGGTGACCGAGCGCGCCGCCCAGAGATAACGGATAGTGGCACCGAATTCCGGCAATTCCGGGCCGCGTTTCAGGATCAGGCCTGCAATCTGCGCATCGAAATCGCTGTCGTGCTGACGAGTGTTCTTTAACGTCGGGCCAGGACCGATGGCGTTGACGCGGATGCGGGGACCCAGCGCCTGCGCCATCATCTCGGTCGCTGCCCACAAGGTCGACTTCGACAGCGCATAGGAGAAATAACGCGGCGTCGGCCGCCAGACGCGCTGATCGATCATGTTGACGATCAGGCCTTCGCCGCCCTGCGGCAAGGCCCGGGCGAAAGTCTGCGCCAACAGCGCCGGCGCCTTGACATGCACGGCGAAATGGCGATCCCAGGCCGGCCAGTCGAAATCCTCAACGCTGTCGTGCTCGAACAGCGAGGCGTTGTTGATCAGCAGCGACACTGGCCCGAGCGCCGCCGCCGCGCGGCCGACAAGGTCGCCGACGGCGTCCATGTCGGTCAGGTCGGCGGCAACCACAGCGGCCCGGCCATTTCGACCAAAATGACCACCATTGATTTTGGCCGCCAGCGCCTCCGCCTCGGCCAGCGAGCGATTGCAATGGATGGCGACGGCAAAACCATGCGCGGCAAGATCCTCGACGATGGCCCTGCCGATCCGCTTCGCCCCGCCCGTCACCAGTGCCGTCGCGGCGACCTTGCTCATCCGTCAATCCTCAATCTAATCGCGATTCCGATCTGCCGGCATCGTGCCGACAAAATATGGCCCGCCAAGCGTTAAATCCCGTTTCCACCTGGGGCAGGATTGTGGCAAAGCGGCCTCATCGACGTCCTGTTCGATCGGATTCGGGCCCGGCCCAACCGCAATATAGGGCGCTGAACGCCTTGCACCAAGCTGGGTGCAGTGCAGCACGGCGAACCTGCTGACATCTCGCTGTTGCGAAGATGCAACGTCAAGGTTCTGCCTCATTCGTGCCGGAGAATGACCCAAGTTCAGGTTCGCTTCAGCCGCATTTCGACACGACATTTGGAACCGTTGAACGCCGGATCCGTTTCACCCCCCCGGACGGGTTGAGGGCGCTCATGAAAAAACAAGCCTGTGTCCTGTGGCTTAAGGAGTAAAGAACAATGCAAGCCAATCTTAAATTTGCGCGACCGCTCGCGGTGGCGTTTGGGCTGTTCGCCCTCGGCGGAACCGCCTATGCCGCGGACGTGGTTCAGGAAGAGCCGCCGGCACCTGCCCCGATCGCCGAACTTCCGGTCGCATCCTGGGCCGGTCCCTATGCCGGTGTGAGCGTCGGCTACGGCTTCGCGGGCCATGCCAAAGCCAAAGACATTGGTGTCGACGTCGACACCAAGGGTTTTGTCGGCGGCGTCTTCGGCGGCTATAACTGGCAGCAGGAGAACTTCGTTTACGGTGCCGAAGCCGATATCGGCTATAACGGCGTCAAGGGCGACGATGCCGGCATCGAGGCCAAGGGTGGCTTCGAAGGCTCGCTGCGCGCTCGCCTCGGCTACGCCGTCACCCCGGACATCCTGCTCTACGGCACCGCCGGTGGCGCGCTGAAGAACCAGAAGATAGAAGCCGCCGGCGTCAGCGACACCAACACCCAGTTTGGCTGGACAGCCGGCGTGGGTACCGACATCAAGATCACCGACAATGTGTTCGGCCGTGTCGAGTATCGTTACACAGACTTCGGCAGGAAGGACTTCGATGGTATCGGCAAGGTCAAGTCGACCGACAACCGCGTCACGTTCGGCGTTGGTATGAAGTTCTGAGTCGTCCAAGCCACGACACGAAAAAAGCCGGGCCTCGCGCCCGGCTTTTTTTGTGGGTACCGGTTGAGACCGCCTGCTGATCAAGCCGGGATGCCGGGCTTCAGCTCCGGGAATTTCTCGTCGAAGCGTGCCGCCCAGCGCGTCAGCCGGCCGCGGCCCTTTTCCCATTTTCCGGCGAAGCGCAGCGAGAGATAGCCGAGGCAGGCGCGCAGCGCGATCTGGCCGACGGTGATCTTCTTCGGCAGCTTCGGCGGGTTGGCGTTGAACAGGTCGAGCGCGGCCGAGATCTTCGTCCACTGGCGCTCGAGCCAGGGCTGGTAAACCATCTCTTCCGGCCGCGTGCGCCGCTCATAGACCATCGACAGCGCGCAGTCGCAAATGCCGTCGGCCAAAGCCTCCAGAACCTCCGCCTCGAGGCGCTTGTCGGGATTGCGCGGAAATAATGCGTTCTTCGACATCCGGTTGAGATGCTGGGTGATGGCTCGGCTGTCGTGGACCGAGCGGCCGTCGTCGAGCACCAGCACCGAGATCTTGCCGAGCGGATTGGCGCCGATCAGCTCGGCCGGCCTTTCCTCGGTCCTTATCGGCACGAGATCGACCGCAATGCCGGCATAAAGTGCTGCCATGCGCACCTTGGAACTGTAGGGAGAAGTAGACGCGTAGAGCAGTCTTGGCATTGTTGATTCCTGTTTGCCGGCTACAGCTCCGCACGCCCTGTTGGACGCGCAAAGGACGCGGTAGCATTCTGACTTCGCGCATGACCCTCACCGAAACGCGATTCCGATTGGGGCTCGTGCGCGGGCACTGTTGACCGATCATGCTGGCTTCATCAACGGCCAGAGGCGGAAAACCGCGCCGCCAGCGTGCAGCGATTGCCTCGACACATCAATCTCGATGCGATGAGCCGCAGTGCTGCGGCAGACGCGAGCAGGTCGGACAATCCAAATCCGATCAGCTACCAACTCGGCCTTGCACCGAAGGTTGGTCTTTGGCAGCCACGGAAGTCCCACCGGACTTCGCCGCATGGCGAAGTCCTGGAGCTGCGAAAAGACGTCTTCCTCCCGCCTCTTTCTCGTCCTGTCCGACCGCCAACCCGCAAGCGAGGCGCCTGTCCGGCATCCCGCTCTGGCTGTCTTGCGTACTGTCCCCGGCGATCGGAGAACCGCGACTACTTCTTGGCCTTCGCCTTTGCGGGCGCTGCCTTCGGCTTGGCCGCGGGCGCTGCTTTCTTCACTGCTGCAGAAGATTTCGCAGCGGCGGCCTTTGCAGGTGCTGCCTTCTTCGCGGCGGGTTTCGCGGCGGCCTTTGCAGCCGGCTTCTTGGCCGGTGCCGCCTTCTTTGCCGGTGCAGCCTTGGCCTTCGCCGGTGCAGCCTTGGCCTTGGCCGGTGCTGCTTTCTTCACGGCCGGTTTTGCCGCGGCCTTGGCGACCGGCTTTTTGGCCGGCGCTGCTTTTGCCTTAGGCGCGGCGGCCTTCGCTTTGGCAGCGGGTGCTGCTTTCTTCACAGCAGTTGCGGCCTTTGCCGCCGCTGCTTTTACTGGTGCTTTTTTTGCCGGTGACTTGGATGCCGGCGCTT
Source organism: Mesorhizobium sp. M0244 (assembly GCF_040321795.1). Lineage (NCBI taxonomy): Bacteria > Pseudomonadati > Pseudomonadota > Alphaproteobacteria > Hyphomicrobiales > Phyllobacteriaceae > Mesorhizobium > Mesorhizobium sp. M0244. Next base: position 30,528 of record NZ_JAMYSE010000068.1, read on the forward strand.
TGGATGACTGTTTAGCCATATCATGCCCCTTCCGTTGTGCCGACGGCCGTTATTGACCCGGCGCGCAATGCATATCTGACTCGCGGCTTGCTAGCCAGCGAAGCATTAGAATGATTTTGCAGCTTAAGTTTTGGTTACGGCGAGCGCGCGACCATCTTGCCGACGCAAAATCGGCTGCGAATCTTCGTCTCCCGCAACGAAGTTCTGCGACCGAAATTCTGCTCGCTCTATCTCGACCGGTCTTCTCGTCAAGCTCAGGACTTTTCGAGCGGCTTTGCGCTTCAACGTCCAACGCCTGCCGCGAAGATTATCAAGGTCGAAGGCGTCGCTCGGCTCGTCTTGTCCAGCGCGATGAACTACAGGAAAGGTGAAAGCAACGACGCGAGCGTGCCGGCGTACCATCTTGCACGACGCAATAAAAGTAAGCTGATAGCTCGCATTTCGGAAAGACAGGATCTCACTCGATAGATCCGGTCGAGCCGACCTCGCGAATCGAAAGCCTTCGGCCGGTCAGGCGCCGAGCGGCTCGCGCTGCATCTGCAGCCGGCGTGAAGGCTCGGCCCGGTGGAGATGGACGGCGAAGGTATCCCATGGCGGCATGACGGAAACCTGCGCCAGGATACGCCCTGCTTCACCGCGATGATAGCCGCCGTGCAATACAACGTGGGTCAGCATTTCCTGTCGCGACATCAATGCCTTATCCCCATCGGTGAACACGAACGCGACGGGCTCCGAGAGCTGTCGCGACGAAACGGTTTGGAGATAGTCGAGATACCAGCGATCGGTCGTCGCAACCGCGGCGCGAAGTTCGCCGAGCGCCGGCGTGTCCTCTGTATTATCAGCGGAGTAGCCATGATTTGCACCAACCAGGTGCGCCGAGAATATCCGCGACACCACATGGCTGTGATCGACGAGCCGCATTGCGGCCTGCCGTTCCTTGCCGTGAACGCGTGGGTCGAGACTCGCGAGTTTTTCCAGCAGTTCGTCATTGGCCCAGGCCTGATAGGTAAACAGGCTGCGAAGCAGGGCGAGCGCACTCATGGTCGGTGTCCTTTTGTGGAAATGCGAGTATGTTGTTTATATTTTCAGGAGAATGGGCGGTGTGTCTACTCGCATTGCAAAACCGCATCCGCGCATGCGCAAGCAGCCGCGCCAGGCGCGTTCGAGAGCGACCGTTGAGGCGATTATCGAGGCGGGGGCTCATGTTCTGAGCGGGCTGGGCTGGACCGGCTTCACCACCAACAAGGTGGCCGAGACGGCAGGCGTGAGCATCGGCACCTTCTACCAGTATTTCCCCGACAAGCTTTCCCTGCTCGAAGCCATCCGGCGCCGCCACTTCGATCATGTGCTGTCGGTCATTCACGATTCGGCGGAAGATCAAAAGCCGCTCAGGAAATTCGCGCAGGAGCTGGTGCGCGGCATGATCGCGGCGCACGGCATCCACCCGACGCTACACCAGGTGCTGCTCGACGAGGCGCCGGGCGATCGCGGCTCCAGGGCCGCCCATGCTTCGTTCCAGACACAATATCTGAACCACTACGCGACCGCCGTCGCCGCCTATCGCAAGCCAAGGAAAGGCGCCGACACGGAGACCGTGGCGCGCGTGCTGTCATCGGCGATCGAGGGGGTGATCCATAACGCGGCACGCCGGAACATGCTCGCCGCGCCGGAGCTGCAAAAGCAACTCGTCGAACTGATCTGCGCCTACCTATCCGGCGCGGGCCGCATCGGTCGATAGCGCAGGGCACGACTGTGCAGGTGCCGGCTATAGGCGACACCAAGCGGACGGCGCGACTTTCACGACCATGTCGTGTTGCCGCCACCTCAATTGCAATGCCGCGGCATTGGCAAACGACTTGCGGCGGAAGTCGGGAATTTCTTACGTCAGATTCAAACCCGGCTCATGAGGTGCGGTAAGGCCGATGCCAACAATGCTGCACCTGATGCGGCCAAGAGTGTGAGGACGATCTTTCGAAACGTTGCTTCGCTAATGCCGATATAGAATCTCGCGCCAAGGAGTGTTGGTATCAACATGGCCGGCGCGACGATGGCGAACATCGGCAGCATTTCGAGCTTGATCTTTCCGGCCGCAAGATAGGCAGCCATCGTCATGGAGAGGGTCACCAGGTTGAAATTCTGGATAACAATGCGCTGCCTGTCCTTTTCCCATTGGCGCAGCACGCACCACAGCGTTGGAACCGGGCCGGTGAAGCCGCCAAGTCCACCCATGATGCCGCCAACCAGACCTATTGCACCGTCTGCAACAGGACCCCCGACCGTGATGGGAGGGAGGCGACGGGCAAAGAGCATCAAGGGACACCAAACGACCAGCAGCGCTCCGAAGACCAACTTGAACAACTGCACATCCAGTAAGGGCAGGATGGCGACACCGACCGGAACCCCGATGGTCCCCCCGATCAGGAATGGCAGCAGAAGCTTGAGGTCGAAGCCCCGGCGGACGGTGACGGCGGCGATGATCTGGCCGGTGAGCGCTCCAAAGACCGCCATGGCAGCAGCAAGCTGGGGCTCGACGGTCCAAACCCAAAACGACATGGCAACCAGGCTGAAAGCGAACCCGGACAGGCCCTGGACGAAGCCTGCAACGACCGCCCCAATTGCAACAATGTAAACAAGCGAGTCCATGCAGTGCTGTTTCCCCGCAAACTCGTGACAGCAGATCGCGTTTCCCGCGAATGCCGCGCCGCGTGGAAACGGTGACGGTCGATCAAGTGGCCGGTGCTAAAAAGTCGGAGTCAGCCGGTGCGCAATTAACGCAGGACGCGGCAGCGGCTGTTATAGACCATCCAGCGGTCGAAGCCCGAGACGCAGAATTCGACATTGTCGCCGATCGAGGCAAAACCCTGGCCTTCCTCGATCAAGTACCAGATGGTACGGGCGCGGCCATCGGAGAGGCTGACGGTGGCGCCGCAATAGCGGCGGCCAATCGGCCAGGTGTCGTCGGCCGGCAAATAGCGATGCTGGTGGATGCGCTGGAAATCGACGATCTGCACATCGGGCAGATGCGGCACGTGATGCACCTGATAGGAGAAGCGGTCGGTGATCTTGTTCAGCACCCAGGCCTCGCCGCAGACGCCACTGTCCTCGTCGGTATAGATTGCGAGGTCGGCCGCCTGCACCGCCTGGGTAACGCCAAGAGGTGCGGCCAGCGGCGTGCAAAAGGCGAGCAGTGCGGCAAGGGCGGATTGGGCGAAGCGAGTCATGGCAGCCTCTCAAGGTCGACTGTGCGCACTGTGCGGATTCGCTGACGCGCGGTCAAGCGGTTGTAGCGACGGCGGTTGGAGTGACGCGGTTTCGCCGATGGAACGGCAAGGCCGCACCTCAAACTACTCTCCCGCCAGCCGGTCCAGCATCCAGCGGGATGGCTGCTCGACCGCGAGCAGCCTGTGCAAGGCCGGCAGCAGCGTCCGTAACTCGCCCTCCAGAGTGAAGGGCGGATTGACCACAACCATGCCGCAGCCGTCGAGGCTTGGCTCGGCCGAGGCCGGCCTGATCTCAAAGCCGATGTCGAGCAGCTTCGGAACGCCTGTCCGCTTCAGAGCCGCGCGGAAGGCGGCGACCGCCTTGCGGTCCTTGAGCGGATACCACAGCGCGTAAATCCCGCCTGGCCAGCGCCGGTGGGCTCTTTGCAGCCCGTCGACGAGGCGGTCGAACTCGCCCTCTTCCTCGAAAGGCGGATCGACGAGCACGAGGCCGCGCTTCTCCTTTGGCGGCAGATGCGCGCCGAGCGCCAGCCAGCCGTCGAGCTCGATCACCCGGGTCTGGAAATCGCCTTCGAATAGCGCCTTCAACCTGACGACATCCTTGGGGTGCAGCTCGACCGCCGAAAGCCGATCCTGCTTGCGCATCAGGTGCCGGGCGACCAGCGGCGAACCCGGGTATTTTTTCACGCCACCCTCCGGATTGAGCGAACGGACGGCTTCAAGGTACGGCGCCAGCAGTGCTGCCGTCGGCGCATCGAGGGCCGCATCGACCAGCCGGCCGATGCCGCCTTGCCACTCGCCGGTCTTTTGCGCTTCGATCGAGGACAGATCGTAGCGGCTGATGCCGGCATGGGTGTCGATGACGCGAAACGCCTTGTCCTTCTGCTTCAGATATTCGATCAGCCGGCTGAGCACGACGTGCTTAACGACGTCGGCGAAATTTCCGGCATGATAGGCGTGGCGGTAGTTCAATTGGAGCCCCTGCCCCAGCGCGGCGGCGGCTGCGAGTTCGGATTTTCCGGCCGGCGGCCGCCGAAACGGAATGCCAGTACCAGCCCGACCAGGCCGGGCGCCATCAGCGAAACCCCGATCGGCCGCGCTCGGCCGTCGACCTCGCCGGCGCCCGAGCGCAGGACGAGGT
>NZ_JAMYSE010000069.1:0-33075 GCF_040321795.1 Mesorhizobium sp. M0244
CCCCCCCCGCCCCGCGCCGGTGGGGGTTGGGCCTTGCTCCGCCTTCCCCGCATGCCCTGTCGGGAGGGGGGGGCGCCCCCCCGCGAGGGTGCACCGACCCCACCCCGCGTCACAAAATGCCGCCATGCGGCAATTTGCTCCGCGACCCTCCCCTCGAGGGGGAGGGTTACCCCCTTGACGGCGTGAACCGTGCCACCAGTGTGTGGCTTTCGGCCGCGTAGGTGAAACGGACATGGGTGACGGGGTGCTCGGCGCTCCATGTCCGCCGCTCGATCACCAGGCACGGCGCGCCCGTCCCGATGTCGAGTGCCGCGGCAATGTGCTTTTCGGCGGCAACCGCGCGGATGCGATGCTCGGCGGCACTCCACGGCACGCGGCCGATCAGCCACGGACCGGGCGCGGTGTCGACAAATTCTTCATTGGAAGCTTCGCTCACGGCAGCCAGGTTGATCAGCCGCTGCTCGTGGGCGAACGGCCGCTTGCCGGCGAAATGCCGGCATTCCAGCGCCAGCACCGGCCCGGCGACGTCGAGTTCCAGCAGCGCGCGATCGTCGGCGCTGCTGCGCCTTCTGTTTCGCGCCATGCGCTCATAACGGTATGGCAGGCCAAGCGCCTCGACCTCGATCCGGATGTCGTGGATCTCGAGAACGGCCGCCTGCGATTGCGGCCGGCGGACAAAACTGCCGGAGCGGCGGCGGCGCTCGATCAGCCCGGCCTTGGCCAGCTGCGACAGCGCCTTGTTCACCGTCATGCGCGAACAGCTGTACTCGGCCGTCAGTTGATGCTCGAACGGGATGCGGTGGCCGGGCGCCCAGGCGCCGGACAGGATCCGCTCGCTGATGTCCGACAGAATGCGCTGGTGTAGCGAGAGCGCCTCGCCGCTATCCACTGTCTCGATCATGCCCATGCGCCACTTGCCCGTTGAATGAGGTCCGGCTCATCCGGCCGAAAGTTCAGTCATGACCTTGCGGAAGCGCCCGGCAATGGCATCGCGCTTTGCATGGATGCCGTCGCTGACCAGTTTCCTGCCATGCACCCAGACGCAATCGACTTTGGTGCCGTTGGCAAAAATCCAGGCGTCAAGGATTGCATCACCTGCCTTACCAGCCAGCGATGGATGGTTGTGGTCGAGCGAGACGAAATCGGCTGAGCCACCAGCGGCGATCCGCGAAGCGCCGGCGCCCAGCGCAGCACTGCCACCGTCGAGCGCCGCATCGAACAAAGCGCGGCCGGTCGAGCCGCCGGCAACCGCCATGACATTGCGGGCGCGGTGGGCGAGGCGCTGCGAATATTCGAGCTGGCGCAACTCGTCGGGCAGGCCGATCAGCACGTTGGAATCCGAGCCGATGCCGAAGCGGCCGCCATGCTGCGTAAACAGCGGCGCGGCAAAGGTGCCGTCGCCGAGATTGGCTTCGGTGATCGGGCAGAGGCCGGCAACGGCGCCGCTTTTCGCCATTTGGACCGTCTCGGCTTCGGTCATGTGGGTGGCGTGGATCAGGCACCAGCGCCGGTCGACCTCGGCATTGGCAAGCAGCCATTCGACCGGCCGCGCGCCGGACCAGGCAAGGCAGTCCTCGACCTCCTTCATCTGCTCGGCGACATGGATGTGGATCGGCCCATCCGGCGCAGTCATTGTGACCGCGGCGAGTTCCTCCGGTGTCACGGCCCGCAAGCTGTGCGGGGCGACGCCGACGACGGCCTGCGTCAAGCTGCGAACGGATTCGCGGCTTTTCTCAACAAGCCGCGAGAACTGGTTCACATCGTTGATGAACCGCCGCTGCCCTTCATTCGGGACAGCGCCGCCGAAAGAGGAATGCGCATAGAACACGGGCAGCAGCGTCAGCCCGATGCCGGTATCGGAAGCTGCAGCAACGATGCGCTCCGCCATCTCGGCGATGTCGGCATAGGGCTGGCCGTCACGGTCATGGTGCAGATAGTGAAACTCGCCGACCCGCGAGAACCCTGCCTCCAGCATCTCGACATAGAGTTGGGCTGCAACCGCCTCGACCTGGTCCGGGGTCATCGACAGTGCAAAGCGGTACATCACCTCGCGCCAGCTCCAGAAACTGTCGGCGGAAGGGCCGCGCAATTCGGCAAGGCCTGCCATGCCGCGCTGGAAGGCATGGCTGTGCAGGTTCGGCATGCCGGGCAGCAGGATGGCATGGCGTTCGTCGCCAGGCAGAGGCAAGGTGTTGGCCTCGACCGTTGCGATACGACCGTTGGTGACAACGATGCGCACATGGCTGTGCCAGCCGTCAGGCAAAAGCGACTGTTCCGCAAAGATCGCCGTCACGTTTTTCTCCAAATCCCGGTCTGCCATGCGATGATAGCGCTTGCAGTGCCTTTTGATATGTATATACATAATCACCGCCGATTGAAACGGAAAAGATGATGGCTGGAGAGAGCAAAGGCCGGGCAGGGGAGGTTCGCCTCTGGCGCAATGCGCGCCTCGCGACCATGGTCGAAAACAGCGCCGGACTTGGCATTGTCGAGCACGGTGCAATCGCCGCGCGCGATGGCCGGATCGTCTATGCCGGGTCGGAAGCCGACATGCCGGCAGCGCTCCGCGAGAACGCCGAGCTGATCGACTGCGAAGGCCGCTGGATCACGCCTGGCCTGATCGACTGCCACACCCATCTCATCCACGCCGGCAACCGCGCCAACGAATTCGAGATGCGGCTGGCCGGCGCCACCTATGAGGAGGTCGCCAAGGCCGGCGGCGGCATCGTTTCCTCGGTCACGGCGCTGCGTGCGGCGAGCGAGGCCGAACTGGTCGCGCAGTCGCTGCCGCGCCTCGATGCGCTGATCGCCGAAGGCGTCACCACCATAGAAATAAAGTCGGGCTACGGCCTCGATCTCGAAAACGAGAGGAAATCGCTGCGCGCCGCGCGACGGCTGGGCAGTGAGCGGCCGGTGACGGTCACGACGAGTTTCCTCGGCGCTCATGCGCTGCCGCCCGAAGCAAAGGGTGACAAGGACGCCTTTATCGACCTTGTTGCAAAGGAGATTTTGCCGGCCGTCGCTGCCGAGGGTCTGGCCGATGCCGTCGACGGCTTTTGCGAAGGCATCGCTTTTTGGCCGGAGCAGATCGCACGCGTGTTCGATGCGGCAAAGGCGGCGGGCCTGCCGGTAAAGCTTCATGCAGACCAGCTGTCCAATCTCCAAGGCGCGGAACTTGCGGCGCGCTATGGCGCCCTGTCGGCCGACCATCTCGAATATACCGATGAAGCCGGTGCTGCAGCGATGGCAAGGGCTGGAACCGTGGCGACGATCCTGCCCGGCGCCTATTATTTCATCCGCGAGACCAAGAAGCCGCCGATCGCCCTGTTTCGCCAGCATGGCGTCAGGATGGCGGTCGCCACCGACAACAATCCGGGCACTTCGCCGCTGACCTCGCTGCTGCTGACCATGAATATGGCGGCAACTTTGTTCGGCCTGACGGTCGATGAATGCCTTGCCGGCGTCACTCGCGAAGCCGCCCGCGCGCTCGGCTTGCTTGGGCAGGCCGGCACGCTGGAGGCCGGAAAATCCGCCGATCTGGCGATCTGGGACATCGAGCGCCCGGCCGAGCTCGTCTACCGCATGGGCTTCAATCCGCTGCATGCCCGCATCTGGAGGGGACAATGACCGAACTTAAGCTAACGCCAGGCGATGCGACGCTGGCCGACTGGCGCGCCATCTATCGCGGCGCCGTGCCGAAGCTCGACGATGCCTGCCGCCCAAAGATCAAGGCCAGTGCCGAGGCCGTCGCCAGGATCGTTGCCAAGGGTGAGCCGGTCTATGGCATCAATACCGGTTTCGGCAAGCTGGCCAGTGTCCGCATTCCGGCCGCCGACCTGGAGACGTTGCAGCGAAATATCGTGCTGTCTCATGCCGCCGGCGTGGGCCAGCCGATGCCGGTGGCAATTTGCCGGCTGATGATGGCGCTGAAGCTGGCCAGCCTGGCGCAGGGCGCCTCCGGCGTGCGGCCGCGGACCATCGAACTGCTCGAGGCAATGCTGGCCAACGACGTCATTCCCGTGGTGCCGGCGCAAGGCTCGGTCGGTGCATCCGGCGACCTCGCGCCCCTGTCGCACATGACCGCGGTGATGATCGGCGTCGGCGAATGCTTTACCCCGCATGGCCGCTTCCCGGCCAAGGTCGCCTTTGTCTCGCACGGCCTGGAGCCGGTGACATTGGGCGCCAAGGAAGGCCTGGCGCTGCTCAACGGCACGCAGTTTTCGACCGCCTATGCGCTGGCTGCATTGTTCGAAGCGGAAGTGCTCTATCAGTCGGCGCTGGTCGCCGGGGCGCTGTCGACCGATGCCGCCAAGGGCTCCGACGCGCCTTTCGATCCACGCATCCATCTGCTCAGGAAACATCCCGGCCAGATCGAGACGGCCGAGGCGTTGCGCAATTTGATGGCCGGCAGCGCCATCCGTGAATCGCACCGCGTCGGCGACGAGCGCGTGCAGGATCCATACTGCCTGCGCTGCCAGCCGCAGGTGATGGGCGCCGCGCTCAGCGTGCTGCGTCAGGCCGCCGACACGCTCGGCACCGAGGCCAACGGCGTCACCGACAATCCGCTGATCTTTGCCGAGGACGACACTGCGCTTTCGGGCGGCAATTTCCACGCCGAGCCGGTGGCCTTCGCTGCCGACATGATCGCGCTCGCCGTCTGCGAGATCGGCTCGCTGTCGGAGCGGCGCATTGCCATGCTGGTCGACCCGGCGCTGTCGGGCATGCCGGCCTTTCTGACACCGAAGCCGGGGCTGAATTCAGGCTTCATGATCCCGCAAGTCACGGCGGCAGCGCTCGTCTCGGAAAACAAGCAGAAGGCCTATCCGGCCAGCGTCGATTCGATCCCGACCTCGGCCAACCAGGAAGACCATGTCTCGATGGCGGCGCATGGCGCGCGCCGGCTCATCGGCATGGTCGAGAATGCGACGGCCGTCATCGGCATCGAATTGCTGGCCGCGGCGCAAGGCTGCGATTTCCAAGCACCGCTGGCATCAAGTGCGGCATTGGAGGCGGTGCGCCGGCTGGTCAGGACAGAGGTGCCGCATCTCGACAATGACCGCCATTTCCACCCAGACATGGAGAAGGCCATCGCCATGGTGCGCAGCGGCGCGGCAGTGGAAGCGGCAAGCGCGGTGAAGCTGCCGGGGATTACGTCATGAGACTGTTATCGCTGCGTTACGCCACGATGGGGCGCTGTCCCGCCGATCTCAGCTCGGCAACACCGGAACTTTCAAAGCCGGAAACAAAAAACCCGCCTCGGGGGCGGGTCGTCGGTGTGAATCAGCACCATACTGAAATTAGTAGCATAGCTGCCGGCACAAAGCAAGAACAAAATTCGTCGCAACCGGCAAAAAGATGCGAATTCCCTTTATCGGCTCGCCTTATCCGTATTCCCGGGGTCGGTGCGCAAGGTCGCGTTCCTTCGCGCCCCCCTCTGTCCTGCCGGACATCTCCCCCACGAGGGGGGAGATTGGCCGTCGTCTCGGCTTTCGCCAATCTCCATCGTTGCAGGACCGAGCGAGGCGCCGCAGCTGGCAATCTCCCCCCTCGTGGGGGAGATGCCCGGCAGGGCAGAGGGGAGCGCCGTAGAGCTCCAACGCAGGAGAATCTTCTATGACCGTGCCTTCCTGGCTCACGGTAACGCGTGGCACGGCGCCGCTGCTGGTCTCGATCCCGCATACCGGCATCGATCTGGCCGGCCTCGACAACCGGCTGGTCTCGACCTGGATCGGCCGCCGCGATGCCGACTGGTGGATCGACAAGCTCTATGATTTCGCCGAGAGCCTCGGCGCGACCGTCGTGCATACGGCGATCTCGCGCACCGTCATCGACGTCAACCGCGATCCGTCCGGCGCCTCGCTCTATCCCGGCCAGACAACGACCGGCCTATGCCCGACCGAGACTTTCGACGGCGATCCGCTCTACCGCGAGGGTGAAGAGCCGGGACCGTCGGAGATCGACGAACGCCGCGCAAAATTCTTCGTACCCTATCATGCCGCCCTGCAGGCCGAGATCGACAGGCTGCGCGCCCTGCATGGAAAGATCGTCGTCTACGACTGCCATTCGATCCGCTCGGTGCTGCCGCGCCTGTTCGAAGGCACATTGCCGGTCTTCAATCTCGGCACCAATGACGGCAAGAGCGCCGATCCGACGCTGCAGGAGAAAGTTACGCAGATTCTGGCGTCAACCGACGAGAGCTTCGTGGTCAACGGCCGCTTCAAGGGCGGCTGGATCACGCGCCATTTCGGCCGGCCGCAAAACGGCGTCCACGCGCTGCAGATGGAACTCTCCAACCGTGGCTATCTGCGCGAGCCCGAAGGCAAGGGCGTACCCGACAATTGGCCGGTGCCTTACGACGCCGAATTCGCGACCCCGATCCGCGTCACGCTGAAGAAGATCCTGGAAACCGCGATCGACTGGACCGAGCGCTGATGCGCGCTGCCGCGCACCTCATTCGAAAGGGACAATGACGCCATGACCGATCCTCGCCACAACATTCGTGAAGTGCGCAGCCCGCGCGGCAGCGAGCTCAATGCCCGCACCTGGCTGACGGAAGCGCCGTTGCGCATGCTGATGAACAATCTTGACCCCGACGTCGCCGAAAACCCCAATGAACTAGTCGTTTATGGCGGCATCGGCCGGGCGGCGCGCACCTGGAACGATTTCGATCGCATCGTTGCCTCCCTGAAGACGCTTGGAGACGACGAGACGCTTTTGGTGCAATCCGGCAAGCCGGTCGGCGTGTTCCGCACTCATCCTGATGCGCCGCGCGTGCTGATCGCCAATTCGAACCTCGTGCCGCACTGGGCGACATGGGAGAAATTCAACGAGCTCGATAAGAAGGGCCTGATGATGTACGGTCAGATGACGGCCGGCTCGTGGATATACATCGGCACGCAAGGCATCGTGCAGGGCACCTACGAGACCTTCGTCGAGGCCGGCCGCCAGCATTACGGCGGCAATCTCAAGGGCAAATGGATCCTGACCGGCGGCCTCGGCGGCATGGGCGGCGCCCAGCCGCTGGCCGCGGTCATGGCCGGCGCCTGCTGCTTGGCAGTAGAATGCGATCCCGACCGCATCGATTTCCGGCTGCGCACCCGTTATGTCGATGAGCGTGCCGACACGCTCGACGAGGCTCTGGAAAAGATCGGGCGCTGGACCAAAGCCGGCGAGGCAAAATCGGTCGGCCTGGTCGGCAACACCGCCGACATCGTGCCGGAACTGGTGCGGCGCGGCGTGCGCCCCGACATCGTCACCGACCAGACCTCGGCGCATGATCCGCTCAATGGCTATTTGCCCAAGGGCTGGTCGCTGGCCGAATGGCGCGAGAAACGGACGTCCGACCCGAAGGCCGTTGAAAGAGCTGCCCGCGCGTCGATGCGCGAGCATGTCGAGGCGATGGTGGCGTTCTGGAACGCCGGCGTGCCGACGCTCGACTACGGCAACAACATCCGCCAGGTGGCGAAGGAGGAGGGGTTCGAGAACGCCTTTGCCTTCCCGGGCTTCGTGCCGGCCTATATCCGTCCGCTGTTTTGCCGCGGCATCGGCCCGTTCCGCTGGGCAGCACTTTCCGGCGATCCCGAGGATATCTACAAGACCGACGCCAAGGTGCGCGAGCTGACGCCCGGCAATACCCATCTGCACAATTGGCTCGACATGGCGCGTGAGCGTATCGCCTTCCAGGGGCTGCCGGCGCGCATCTGCTGGGTCGGCCTTGGCGACCGCCACCGGCTCGGCCTCGCCTTCAACGAGATGGTCGCCACGGGCGAACTGAAGGCGCCGGTGGTCATCGGTCGCGACCACCTCGATTCCGGCTCGGTCGCCTCGCCGAACCGCGAGACGGAATCGATGAAGGACGGCTCGGATGCCGTCTCCGACTGGCCGCTGCTCAACGCCCTGCTCAACACCGCTTCCGGCGCCACCTGGGTATCGTTGCACCATGGCGGCGGCGTCGGCATGGGCTTCTCGCAGCATGCCGGCATGGTCATCGTCGCCGACGGCACGCGCGAAGCGGCCAAGCGCCTGGAACGGGTCTTGTGGAACGACCCGGCAACCGGCGTCATGCGCCACGCCGATGCCGGCTACGACATCGCGATCGAGTGCGCCAGGGAGAACCAGCTCAACCTGCCCGGCATATTGGGCTGAGCCGCGCCTTGCACATCCTTCGGGCAGCCGAATACCGGTCAATGCCGTGGAAGAATGGCGGCGGGGTGACGACGGAGATTGCCGTTTCGCCGTCAGGCGCCGGACTCGATGATTTCGACTGGCGCGTCTCGATGGCGCGCGTCGAGGACAGCGGGCCGTTCTCCGGCTTTGCCGGCATCGACCGGACCTTGGCCGTGCTGGAAGGCGAGGGCATGGTCCTCGATATCGCCGGCCGGCTGCCGGTCGAAGTCACCAAGGCTTCCGCACCGCTTGCCTTTCCGGCCGACGTGCCGACGCAAGCCACGCTGATCGCCGGTCCGATCACCGATCTTAACGTCATGACCCGCCGCGCCCGGGCGATCCACACGGTCGAGCGCCTTCTGATTTCGGCTCCGACGGAAATCCGGGCTGACGCCGATGCGACGCTCATCCTGTGCGTCGACGGCGGGTTCAGGGTGGCCGGCGCGGCACCCGCGCAACTGGGGCCGCTCGATACATTGTTGCTCGGACCGGAAGCACCGGAACTGCGTCTGGACCCCGTCCGGCCGGCGATGCTGTTCGTGATCCGCATCGACCGCATTGCCGGCAACGATTAACGCCTGTTTCCAAACATGATCGCGATGCCGGCCAAATATCGCGTAAGCTGGTCCCGGCATCACGAAAAAGCCTGAATCTTCCGCCGATCAGAAGCCGAAACGATGCTCGGAGTGCTCGCCTGGAAGTTGTCGAAAGACGACACCTTGTCGTAGTGCGGAAACAAACTTTCGGCCAAGTGTTGCGATGCAACCAATTGCATTTGGACCGGTTTTAGGGACATTGCCGTGGCGGTGACGCCGCACTGCGTCCCCAACACGGAACCTTAGATGAATATCCAGACCAATCTCGCACAGATCGAAAAGACGAGCGCCAGCTTCCCAGCTGTCACCGACGAGCCGATACGCTCCAATTTCCTGCCGGAAGATCGGCTGCGAGCGTTGGGCTCAGCCCTTGCCAATGGCGATGCCAAGGATTTGTTCGGTCTGACGCCTTTCGATTTTCAGGCGCGCATCCGCGACAGCGCCAAGAAGATTCTCGATGTCTACCGTTCCACCAACGCCGCACAGGCGAGGGGCGAAACGATCACGCCTGCGGCACAGTGGCTGCTCGACAACAACTACCTGGTCGAGGAGACCATTTTCCAGGTCAAGCGCGACCTGCCGCGCCGCTTCTACCGCCAGTTACCGACGCTGAAACTGTCCGACGGATCCAGCGTGCCGCGCGCACTGGCGGTCGCATGGACCTATGTCGCCCATTCCGACAGTTCCGTCTCGTCGGCCATGTTCAAGGCGATCGTCGAAGGCTTCCAGTCCGTCGAGCCGCTGAAGATCGGCGAACTATGGGCGCTGCCGTCGCTGCTGCGCTTCGTCCTGATCGAGAATCTTCGCCGGATCGCGGTCCGCGTCAATCGCACGCGGGAGTTGCGCCAGATCGCCAACGAGGTCGCCGACCGTGTGCTGGCGACGGACGACAGCGCCGACCGGCAGGCGATACTTTCCAGCTACAGCGCCCATGCGCAGGACACCACCTTCGCCACCCAGTTGCTCTACCGGCTGCGCGACGGCTCGCAAAATGCCGGCAGGGCGCTGGAATGGCTGGAGGGCGAACTTGAAAGGACCGGCTCCGACGCCGAGGAAATCATCCTCAGCGAGCACCGCACGCTGTCCAGCGGCAATGTGACCACCGGCAACATCATCCGTGGCCTGCGCCTCATCAACGACATCGACTGGACGGTGTGGTTCGAGGGCGTCAGCCGCATCGACACCTTGCTGCGCGAGCGCACCGATTTTGCGGCGCTCGATTTCTTTTCGCGTGACCAATATCGGACTGCGATCGAGGAGCTGGCACGCCGTTCCGATCTTTCCGAATTTCGCGTTGCCGAAAGGGCGATCGAACTCGCCGGCCATGCTGCCGATGCACCGGGCTCCGAAACTGGTCCGATCGCTCACACCGACGTCGGCTTCTTTCTGGTCGGCCCGCGCCGGACGGAGCTCGAGCGGTCGATCGGCTACCGGCCGACCATCGGCAAGACGATCAACCGGACGTTCCGCAAGACCGGATGGCTGGGCATCGTCGTGCCGGTGTTTGCGCTGACGGTCCTGCTTCTGGTCGTTTCCGGCAATGCGCTCGCCAATCTCGGCCTGTCGGTGCCACCTATCGTCTTGATGCTGGCCCTGTTCGCGGTGCCGGCCAGCGAAGGCGCGCTCGCATTCTTCAACACCGTCGTCTCGCTGTTTTTGAAGCCTACGCGTCTCATCGGCTATGATTTCAGGCACGGGGTGCCGTCCGAGGCGCGCACGCTGGTGGTGGTGCCGTCGCTGATCGGCTCGCGCGACGATGTCGAGGAGAACATCCGCAACATCGAAGTGCATCACCTTGCCAACACGGCGGGTGAGATCTATTTCGCGCTGCTTTCCGACTGGCCGGACAGCAAGACCGAGATCGATACGGCGGATGTCGAAATCCTCGAATTCGCCCGCGCCGAAATCGCCAGGCTGAACGCCCGCTATCCCTCGGAAGGCGCGCCGCGCTTTTATCTGCTGCATCGGCGCCGGCTCTACAACGCGTCGCAAGGCGTCTGGATGGGTTGGGAGCGCAAGCGCGGCAAGCTGCACGAGTTGAACCTTCTGCTGCGCGGCGACAGCGACACCACCTTCCTGCCACTGGAAATGCCATTGCCGGAGAACGTCGTCCACGTGATGACGCTGGACGCCGACACCCGCACCACCCGCGACGCCGTCGCTGCGCTGGTCGGCAAGCTTTGCCACCCGCTCAACCGTCCGCATTTCGACGCGGCACGGCGCGAGGTTACGGCAGGCTATTCCATCCTGCAGCCGCGCATCACCGCGTCGCTGACCAGTGGCGACGAGGCATCGTTCTTCCAGCGCGTGTTTTCCGCCAATCGCGGGCTCGATCCGTACGTCTTCGCCGTCTCGGACCTCTACCAGGACATCTTCGGCGACGGCTCCTTCACCGGCAAAGGTCTCTACCATGTCGATGCCTTCGAGGCGGCGCTGAAGGGCCGTATCGAGGAAAACACCATCCTCAGCCACGATCTGCTCGAAGGCGCGCTGGCGCGATCGGCTTTGGTCACCGACGTCGAACTGGTCGAGGACTATCCGACCCGCTATTCGGTCGACGCATCGCGCCACCATCGCTGGGCACGCGGCGACTGGCAGCTTCTGGGCTTCATCCTCGGCCCGCGCTCAAGCGTGCCGGCGCTGTCGCGCTGGAAGATGGTCGACAATCTGCGCCGCTCGCTGACGCCGATCTTCTGGGTGATGGCCGCGATCGCCGGCTGGACGCTGCTGCCCTTCACGCAGGCCGCGCAATGGCAGGCGCTGCTGATCCTTACGCTGTTCATGGCGCCCACTTTCGACATCGTCAACGCCATCCTGCCGAAGAGCGGCGACCAGACGCCGCGCGGCCATTTCTCGGCATTGGCGCGCGACGTTGCCTTCGGTACCGCCCTGGTGGCACTGAAGATCGTGCTGATGGCGCACCTTGCCTGGATGATGGGCGACGCGGTCATCCGCACGCTCTACCGCCTGTTCGTCAGCCGCCAGAACCTGCTCGAATGGCGCACCGCCTCGCAGGCACACAAGGGCGGCGACAACGATCTCGGCTCCTATTACAGCATCATGTACGGGGCGGTGATCATCGGCGTCGTCGGCCTCGCGGTCCCGGTGCTGGCCGATTCCACCGGGGCCTTCGTCGCCTTCTTCTTCGCCTTGTTCTGGATCGGCTCGCCCGCCATCGCCTGCTGGATCAGCCGTTCGGCCGAAACCGAGGACCGCCTGCGCATATCGGCGGCCGACATTCACGCGCTGCGCACCGTGGCGCGGCGTACATGGCATTATTTCGAGACCTTCGTGACGGCCGAGCATCACCATCTGCCGCCGGATAATTTCCAGGAGAGCCCGGCCCCCGTGGTGGCGCCCCGCACCTCGCCGACCAATATCGGCGTCTACCTCCTGTCCGTGATTTCGGCACGCGATTTCGGCTGGATCAGCCTCTCCGACGCCGTCAACCGCATCGACGCGACCATGTCGACCATCGAGAGCATGCCGCGCGACCGCGGCCATCTCTTCAACTGGTACGACACCACGACGTTGAAGCCGCTCTATCCACTCTACATTTCGGCCGTCGACAGCGGCAATCTCGCCGGGCACCTGGTGGCCGTAGCCGCTGCCTGCGCCGAATGGGCGGAAGCACCGTCGGTCCATGTGCAGGGCGACTTCGAAGGCATCCTCGACACCGTCACCATCCTCGACGAAAGCCTTGAGGAACTGCCCGACGACCGGCGTCAATTGCGGCCCTTGCGCCAGCGGCTCGCCGACCGTCTCGACGGCATGCGGCGGGCGGTGGATTTGATCAAGGCGCAGCCAGAGATGGCGTCGATCCGCACTATCAACCTGGCCGTCCTGGCCGGCGAGATACGCAAGCTCGCGACAGCCATCCACACCGAGGCCGCATCGACCCAGAGCGACACGATCGCCGATTGGGCGGCCAGGCTCGAAGCCACCTGCGAGGCGCATGTGCACGACGCGCACAGCGACGAAAACGCCGTCGCGGCATTGCGGGCCAAGCTTCTGACCTTGCGCGAGCGCACTCGCCGTTTCGCCTTCGAGATGGATTTCTCGTTCCTGATGCGGCCCGAACGCAAGCTCTTGTCGATCGGTTACCGGGTCGAGGAGCATCAGCTCGACGAAAGCTGCTACGACCTTTTGGCCTCCGAGGCGCGGCTGACCAGCCTGTTCGCCATCGCCAAGGGCGATTTGCCGACCGAGCACTGGTTCCGGCTCGGCCGGCCGATCGTCGAGATCGGCTTCCAGGGCGCACTGATGTCCTGGTCCGGCTCGATGTTCGAATATCTGATGCCGCCGCTGGTGATGAAGGAGCCGCAAGGCAGCATTCTCAACCAGACCAGCAAGCTCATCATCAAGCGCCAGATCCAGTATGGCCGTTCGAAGAACGTTCCTTGGGGGATTTCGGAAGCGGCCTACAACGCCCGCGACCGCGAACTGACCTATCAGTACACCAATTTCGGCGTGCCCGGGCTCGGCCTGAAGCGCGGTCTTGGCCAAAACACGGTGATCGCGCCTTACGCGACCGTGCTGGCAGCGCAGTTCACGCCACGCGAATCCGTGCAGAACCTAGCCAGGCTGAGGCGGCTGGGCGCACTTGGCCGGCATGGCTTTTACGACGCGGTGGATTTCACGCCGCAGCGCGTCCCCGAAGGCACCGACCACGCCGTCGTGCTGAACTACATGGCCCACCACTCCGGCATGTCGATCGCCGCCGTTGCCGATGCGATCTTCGAGGGGCGCCTGCGCGATCGCTTCCACAGCGATCCGGTGATCGAGTCGGCCGAATTGCTGCTGCAGGAAAGGGCGCCGCGCGACATCCCGACCGCGACCGTCAGGACCGAGGCCGACGAGCGCTCGAAGGACGAGACCGAGCTCGAGAGCCCGGATACGCGCATTGTGCTCGATCCGCTCAGGGCGCTGCGCTCGACCAGTGTCATGTCCAACGGCCGCTACTCGGTCATGGCCACTGCCACCGGTTCGGGCTACAGCCGCTGGGGCGAACTTGCCGTCACGCGCTGGCAGCCGGATCCGACCGAGGACCGCCTTGGCTCCTATATCTTCCTGCGCGACGCCAGCAATGGCGACTGGTGGTCGGCCACAGCCGAGCCGAAGCGTGCCGCCGACGAGCGCGTGCAGACGCTGTTTTCCGACGACAAGGCGAGCTTCGTCAAATCGGTAGGGTCGCTGCGTTCGGAGGTCGAGTGCATCGTCATCTCGGAAGGCAATGGCGAGGGCCGGCGGGTGACGCTCTACAATGACGGCGCTGCCGACCGCCACATCGAAGTGACTTCATTTGCCGAACTGGTGTTGGGCTCCGAGCCGTCGGACAATGCCCATCCGGCCTTTTCGAAGATGTTCGTGGAAACCGAGATCGCGCCGAACAACGGCGCAATCTTCGCCACGAGGCGCAAGCGCGAAAAGGACGAACCCGACGTCACCATGGTGCATTTCGTCACCGATCCGTCTGGATCGGCGCGCGACGCCGAAGCGGAAACCGACAGGCGCGCCTTCATCGGCCGTGGCCGCACCATCACGGACGCGGCTGCCTTTGATCCCGGCGCCAAGCTTGGCGGCCATTCCGGTTTCACCTTGGATCCGATCGCCTCGCTTCGCCGGCAGGTGCGTGTGCCAGCCAACAAGAAGATTTCGCTGACCTTCTGGACCGTCGTCGGCACCGATCGCGCCGAGCTGGACGCCGCCATCGCGCGGCTCGACCATCCTGAAAGCTTCGCCCGCCAGGCGATGCTCGCCTGGACGCGCTCGCAGGTGCAGACCCGTCACCTCGGCCTCAGCCTGTCCGATGCCGCCAATGTGCAGAAGCTGGCGCGCTATCTGATCTATCCCGATCCGTTCCTGCGCCTTCCCGGCGAATCCATCGCCTCCGGCCTCGGCAGGCAGTCCAGTCTGTGGCCGACCAGCATATCCGGCGATTTTCCGATTTTCCTGGTCAGGATCGCCGATGTCGCCGATCTGGAGATCGTCGCCCAGGCGCTTCGCTTCCAGGAATACATGCGCGCCCGCGGCATGATGATCGATTTTGTCGTCGTCAACGAGCAAGCGTCGTCCTACGTCCAGGACCTGCAGCGCGCGGTCGAGACGCTCTGCGAAAACAGCCGGTTGCGCGGCAAGGAACTCGGACCCCGCCAGCATATCTTCGCGGTGCGCCGCGACCTGATGGAGGAAACGACCTACAAGACCTTGCTCGCCGTCGCCCGGGTGGTGCTGCATACGCGCAACGGCACCATCTTCGACCAGATCGAGCGCGCCGAGGCCGCGGCACTGCAGGCGCGAGACGCCCTTCAGCCGGCCGACTTTGCAGCACTTCGCGAGCCGTCCTTGCCGGTGCCGACGGCGCAAGCGTTTGCCGCCCAGGCACTGATCGAGGGCCGCGTCGACGGCAGCGGGCTCGACCAATGGAACGGTTTCGGCGGCTTCGATGGCGGCGGACGCCACTACGTCGTGCGTCTTGCCGGCCGGCGTACGACGCCGCAGCCATGGATCAACGTCATCTCCAACCCATCGTTCGGGTTCCACATTTCGGCTGAAGGCGCTGCCTTCACCTGGAGCCGCAACAGTCGCGACTATCAATTGACGCCATGGTCGAACGATCCGGTCACCAACCGGCCGGGCGAGGGCATCTACATCTACGATCACGCCAGTGGCAAAGCGTTCTCGCCGCTGGCCGCCATGGTGCGTGACCCGACAATGACCTACGAAACCTGGCACGGGCAGGGTTTTTCGACGTTCCGTTCAAAGCGCGGGCCGCTGTCGATGGACCTGACCCATGTCGTCGATCCCGTCGATCCGGTGAAGATATCGCGGCTGCGCATCCAGAATTCGGGATCGGTGCCGATGCGGCTGCGCGTCTATGCCTATGCGGAGTGGGTTCTTGGCGGCCATCGTTCGCGCACCGCCGCAAGCATCGTTCCGTCCAGGGATGCCGCAACCGGCGCATTGCTGGCGCAAAATCCCTATGGGCTCGATTTCGGCGAGCGGATCGCCTTCCTGGCCACCGACGGCGCCGTGCATTCGGTCACCGCCGACCGCGGTGAATTCATTGGCAGGCTGGGTACCAGCGAGTTTCCGCATGCCGTGCTGAGCGGCGCCGGCCTGTCGGGCCGTGTCGAGGCCGGCGACGATCCCTGCGCGGCCATCGCACGCGACATCGACATCGCTGCCGGTGGCGACGTCACGCTGCTCTGGCTGCTCGGCGACGCAGCCTCGCCCGAGGAGGCCAGCGCACTGGTGCAGACCCATCGCTCCAGGGATTTCGATCAGCGGCTGGCCGACAACGAGCGCACATGGCGCGGCTTTCTCGACACCATCCAGGTCGAGACGCCGGACAAGGCACTCGACGCCATGGTCAATCACTGGCTGCCCTATCAGAGCCTGGCCTGCCGCATCCGTGCTCGCTCTGCGTTCTATCAGGCGAGCGGTGCCTTCGGCTTCCGCGATCAGTTGCAGGACACCTTGGCCTTGCTGGCCCATGACCCCCAGCTGGCGCGTGATCAGATCCTCAACGCGGCGCGGCGGCAATTTCCCGAAGGCGACGTGCAGCATTGGTGGCTGCCGCGCACCGAGGCAGGCGTCCGCACCATGATCTCGGACGACGTGGTCTGGCTGGCCCACGCCACGGCGCGCTACATGCTGGTGACCGGCGACACCGCGATCCTGAAGGAGCAACTGCCCTTCATCGAGGGGCAGGCGCTGGGCGAAGGCGAGCACGATGCTTTCTTCATCCCGGAAATCTCGAAGAAGACAGCCTCGCTCTATGACCATTGCGCGCGAGCGCTCGATCTTGCCGTCAAGCGCAGCAGTCCGGCCGGGCTGCCGCTGATCCTGGGCGGCGACTGGAACGACGGCATGAACCGCGTCGGCGAGCACGGCAAGGGCGAGAGCGTATGGCTGGGCTGGTTCCTGCTGAAGACGCTGGGCGACTTTGCCGCTGTCGCCAAGGCGCAGGGCGACGCCAAGCGCGCGCAAGCCTGGACGAAGCACGCCGAGGTGCTGAAGCGGGCGCTGGAAAGCACGGCGTGGGATGGCGAGTGGTATCGGCGCGGCAGCTTCGACGACGGCACGCCGCTCGGCTCGCGCAATTCGGACGAGTGCAAGATCGACTCGATCGCCCAGTCCTGGAGCGTGCTTTCGGGCGAGGGCGACGCTGCGCGGTCGACGACGGCAATGGGGCAGGCGATGAAAGTGCTCGTCGATGACGAGCTCAAGATCGTCAAACTGTTCACCCCGCCCTTCTCCAGGACGGAAAAGGACCCGGGCTACATCAAGAGCTATCCGCCGGGTGTCCGTGAAAACGGCGGCCAATACACGCACGCGGCGACGTGGTTCGTCATTGCGCTCGCCGAGATGGGTCGCACCGACGATGCCTACCGCTGCCTTTCGATGCTCAACCCGGTCAACCATGCGCTCGATGAAGCCGCGGCAGAGCGCTATCGGGTCGAACCCTACATCGTCGCGGCCGACGTCTATTCCGGGCAAGACAAGGGCGGCCGCGGCGGCTGGACCTGGTATACCGGTTCGGCGGGCTGGCTTTATCGCGCGGCGGTCGAGAGCGTTCTCGGCATAGAGCGCCGCGGACAGCGCATTCAATTCACGCCGAGACTTCCCAGCCATTGGGACGGCTATACGGCGACCCTGAAGATGCTGGGCGCCGAGATCAAGGTACGCGTCGTCCGCGACAAAAAGGCCCGGACCATCTCACTTGAAGTGAATGGCACGAAGACCAAATCTTCGTCCTTCGAGCCAAAAGCCGGAGACAATGCCGAGGTGATCGTCAGAATACCGGCCTAGATTCAAGGGGTTGGAGCGTCCCTTGCGGTTCGTCAGGGAACGCACGGCGCTCCAAGTCTCTCTATCGATTATATTTGCATTTGACCTTGCTGAATGCCTGCATTCGACTTTGGATGTCGTGCTCAAGGTTTTTACTGATTAAAATTGTGGCAGTGCTTTCCAGCTGCCATGATTTTGCCGCAACGCTGACATTTCACCTTTTATCTCAAACTGTTAGACGATCACGGCAAATTTCGAAGCGTCGTCATCTTTTGTTCGCGGATTGGGAACGGAAGAGGTAGACGAGCATTGTTTTGCGATGCGTCAACCGGTACGAGTCAAAAAATGACGCACTGCACCATAAATAATTGGCGGAGTAGCTGAAGTGTCACTTCTGCAAATCTACTGGCGAGCGCTCGATTATCTCGCCGCCGACAGGAAACGCGTTGCGTTTATCTGCGGGGCGAATGTCACGCTTGCCATTATCGCCATCCTCGAGCCGATCATGTTCGGCCGGGTGATCGATGCCATTTCGGACCGCGGCTCGGTGTTCTCGACGCTCGCAATGTGGGCCGGCATCGGCGCTTTCAATATCGTCGCCTTCGTTCTGGTGGCGCGCGGCGCCGATCGCTTTGCCCACCAGCGGCGCAGCGAGGTTCTTTGCCAGTCGTTCGAGCGCGTGATCACCATGCCGCTTGCCTGGCATCATCAGCGCGGCACCTCCAATTCCCTGCATACGCTTCTGCGGGCGGTCGAGACCCTGTTCAGCCTCTGGCTCGAATTCATGAGGCAGCACCTGTCGACAGCGGTCGCGTTGGTTCTGCTGGTGCCCACGGCGCTCAGCATGGATATCCGCATGTCGATGGTGCTGCTGGCGCTTGGCGCGCTCTATGTCGGCATCGGACGGCTGGTGATGCGGCGCACCAAGGAAGGCCAGGCGGCCGTGGAGCGTCACTACCACAAGGTGTTTGCGCATGTGACCGACTCGGTCAGCAACGTCGCCGTCCTGCAGAGCTATAACCGCATCGGCCACGAGACCGAGGCGCTGAAGCGCTACGTCAAGAATCTGCTCGATGTGCAGAATCCGGTGCTCGACTGGTGGGCAATGGCCAACGCGCTGCATCGCCTGTCGTCGACGATTTCGATGATGGTGGTGCTTCTGATTGGCGCCTACCTGGTGACGCACGGCCAGTTGCGCATCGGCGACGTCATAGCCTTTACCGGCTTTGCCACGCTGCTGATTGCCCGGCTCGACCAGATGTCGGCTTTCGCCAACCAGATTTCCGAGGCACGCGCCAAGCTCGAGGAATTCTATCATCTCGAAGACTCCGCTTCCGATGCCGCCGAGCCCGACGGGCTGCGCGACCTCGTCAACGTCACCGGCCATGTGCGTTTCGAGAATGTCTGCTTCGAGTTCGGCAATTCCGGGCAGGGCGTCGACGACGCGTCGTTCGAGGTCCAGGCCGGTCAGACCGTCGCTATCGTCGGCCCGACGGGCGCCGGCAAGACGACGCTCATCAACCTTTTGCAGCGCGTCTTTGCCCCGTCCGGCGGACGCATCCTGATCGACGGCATCGATACCCGCACGGTGACCCGCAAGTCGCTGCGCCATTCGATCGCCACCGTGTTCCAGGATGCCGGCCTGCTCAACCGCTCGATCGAGGACAACATCCGCGTCGGCCGTGCCGAGGCGACCTATGACGAGGTCCATGCCGCGGCCAACGCCGCCGCCGCGCA
This sequence comes from Mesorhizobium sp. M0244, assembly GCF_040321795.1. Lineage (NCBI taxonomy): Bacteria > Pseudomonadati > Pseudomonadota > Alphaproteobacteria > Hyphomicrobiales > Phyllobacteriaceae > Mesorhizobium > Mesorhizobium sp. M0244. Next base: position 19,293 of record NZ_JAMYSE010000069.1, read on the forward strand.
GGATTTCATCCTGTCGAAGAGCGAGGGCTACGACACGGTCGTCGGCGAGCGCGGCGGACAGCTGTCCGGCGGCGAGCGTCAGCGCATCGCAATTGCCCGCGCCGTGCTGAAGGACGCGCCCATCCTGGTTCTCGACGAGGCGACCAGCGCGCTCGATGTCGAGACGGAAGACCGCGTCAAGGAAGCCATCGACGAGTTGCGGCGCGGCCGCACCACCTTCATCATCGCCCACCGCCTGACCACCGTTCGCGACGCCGATCTGGTCGTGTTCATGGACAAGGGCCGGGTGGTCGAGATGGGCGGGTTCACCGAACTGTCGCTGCGCAATGGCCGCTTCGCCAGCCTGCTGCGCGCCGGCGGCCTGCTCAACGACGAGGAGGTTCGCCGCCTCAGCCGTCCGGTGAACGAAGCCGCCTGAGCGTGGCGCGGTTCTCCTTCTCCCCTTGTGGGAGAAGGTGGCCGAGCGAAGCTCGGTTGGATGAGGGGTGCTCCAGCTTGACGTCAACCTCCATCCAAAATCGAGATTCAGGCGCACGGCAGATAGGGTCATGGCGCCTCACTCCGTCCAGCACCCCTCATCCGGCTCGGCGCTAACGCGCCGATCCACCTTCTCCCACAAGGGGAGAAGGAGAGACGCGTCTCGGCGCTGTGGTTGCCGCAACTCCGCCGGCGGTCTATGTAAGGCCGCATGAGCGACACGACTTCACGCCTCTCCGGCTGGATGGACCTTGCCAACCCGACGCGGTTCGTCGGGCTGGCCGACAAGGTCGTGCCGTGGCTGGCGAGCGTGGCCGCCATCATCCTCGCTGTCGGTCTCTATATGAGCTTCACGGCGCCTGAGGATTTCCAGCAGGGCATCACCGTGCGCATCATGTATATCCACGTGCCTTTCGCCTGGCTTGCCATGATGTGCTACACGCTGATGGCGGTCTCGGCGCTGGGCACGCTGGTCTGGCGCCATCCGCTGGCCGACGTGGCGTTGAAATCGGCGGCACCCATCGGCGCCGTCTTCACCGCCCTTGCGCTGATCACCGGTTCGATCTGGGGTAAGCCGATGTGGGGCACCTGGTGGGTGTGGGATGCGCGGCTGACCTCGGTCTTCATCCTGTTCCTGATGTATCTCGGCATTATCGCGCTGACCCGCGCGCTCGACGATGCCGGGCGCGCCGCCTGGGCTGCGGCAATCATCACCCTGGTCGGCTTCATCAACATCCCGATCATCAAATTCTCGGTCGACTGGTGGAACACGCTGCATCAGCCGGCTTCAGTGTTCCGGCTCGGCGGGCCGACCATCGATCCAAGCCTGTTGTGGCCGTTGCTGGTGATGGCGGTCGGCTTCACCGTATTGTTCTTCGCGCTGCATCTGATGGCGATGCGCACCGAGATCCGGCGCCGCCGGGTCATTTCGATGCGCCGCGTCGCGGCGAGGCAAGCCGAACGGTAGCCAACCGACGGGATCAGGCCATACGCCCGCGTGCTGCCACCGCCAACGTTTCCAGCACCCTGTCGCCTTCGATCAGATGCACCTCGTCGAACAGATTGGTGACGACGCAGCAATGGTCGGGCACGACGCGCACGCGCTCGCCGATGCGAAGCTTGGCGTCGCCTGACAGCGTGACATTGCCATGCTCTTCGCTGAGGCCGGTCACCTTCGCGCCGGGAATGCCCAGCAGCTCGCCGAAGTCGGCGAGCCCCAGCGTGTCGCTGGACAGGGCCTTGCTGCCGGCGTCGAGAATGGCGCGTGTCGGCGTCGGGTGGCTGACCACCGTCGACAGCACCGTCAGCGCGCAGTCGTCGAGGCTGCCGACGCCTTTGGCGACCTGATAGCGGTCGAGATAGATGTAGGTGCCGGGCCGGTACTCGGTAACGACGCTGTCCTGACCCGAGCGCCAAATATCCGGCGTGCCACCGCTGGAGATGCACTCGCAGGCTAGGCCTGTCTCCGCAAGGACATCGCGCGCCAAGGAAAGCCAGGCTTCGGTCTCGGCGGCGCGGCCCGCCGCCGGGTAGGTCATCAGGCCGCCGAAGACGAGCCCCGTGGCCTTGTCGATCTCCCTGGCCAGCGCGACAGCTTCGCCGGCCGATTGCACACCGCAGCGGCCCCTGCCGGTGTCGCATTCCACCAGCACCGGCAGGCGGTGGCCGGGATCGCTGAAGGTTGCGGCGAGCCCGTTAAGCGTTTCCATGCTGTCAGCCGTCACCGACAGGGCCACCCGCCGGTGCAGCGCCAGCAAGCGCTCGAGCTTGGCTCTGCCCAGAATGTTGTAGGGCAGAAAAATGTCGGTCAGCCCGGCGTCGGCCATGACCTCGGCTTCGCCGATCTTCTGGCAGGTGATGCCGACGGCGCCGGCCGCGACCTGCTTTTTTGCCCAGTAGGGCAGCTTGTGGGTCTTGATGTGCGGCCTGAGCTTCAGCCCGTGCCGGTCGGCATGGGCCTGCGCCCGCGCGATATTGGCTTCGGCGCGGCCGGTATCGATCAGGATCGCCGGCGTATCGAGGTCGTCTATGCTGCGCATGGTCCCACCATCGGAAAATTGGTTGACCTTATGGCCCTGATCGGACCGCATGTCATGGGGCCAGCGACCGCAGTTTGCATCGACACCGGATGGGCGTTCGGCTATGCGGTTAGCGTTTGGAACGCGACGGGAAGGAACCACGACCATGAAACGCTCCGCCATCAACGATATCATCCGCGACGCCGACGCCTTCATTCGTTCGTTCGGCTACATCATGCCGCCCTTCGCCTACTGGACCCCGGAAGATATGAAGGCGCGCCGGCAGGATTCGTCGGCGATCTTTTCCTCGCGGCTTGGCTGGGACATCACCGATTACGGCCAGGGCAAGTTCAACGATCTCGGCCTCTTCCTGTTCACCGTCCGCAACGGCCGCTACGAGGACATGAAGAAGGGCATGGGCATGCTCTATGCCGAGAAGATCATGATCTCGCGCAAGGATCAGCTGTCGCCGATGCACCGCCACAACATCAAGGCCGAAGACATCATCAACCGTGGCGGCGGCAAGCTGGTGCTGGAGCTGTTCATGCACGATCGCGATGGCGGCATCGATCCGAAGGCCGAAGTATCGGTGCCTGTCGACGGAACGATCCACAGGCTGCCTGCGGGTGGGCTCCTGAAGCTCGACCCGGGCCAGAGCGTCACTTTGCTGCCTGGCGTCTGGCATGCCTTCTGGGCCGAGGGCAAGGACGTGCTGATCGGCGAGGTCTCGACCGTCAACGACGATCTCACCGACAATGTCTTCCGCGAACCGATCGGCCGCTTCGCGGACATCGACGAGGACACAGCGCCGCTGCACCTGCTGGTATCCGACTACGAGAAGTGGGTGGGGTAGGGCAGGAGGTAGCGCTGGTTGGAAATGCCGGAGCTGATAGCTAGGAGTCCCAATTCAGCTGCTGAAAAAATGTCCGAATGTCGATTGTGCTGTCACTGAATTCGCTCGTGCTGTGCAGTGAAAAAACGATATCCACCGTGGGCGGCGCTTCTATTCTCGCTATTATTAAGCGCGCTCCGTCATCCAGGATCTCAACGCCCATTTCTCGTTTCCAATTTCCTCCCGCTTGCTGAAGTCGGGGGAAGGAATCGTCGAATTGCTCTCGCATCGATTCGTCGTTTGGAAAGGGAGTGTCGGTGAGGCTGCTGAATTCTTCCCAAGACCCAGAGACCGCCGCCTGAATTGCGCGATCTATCCTGGATTCCTCAGTCGCGCTAATTTTGACCTGCATCTCGTCCCTCCTCCGGTCTACCGCGCATGCTTGTCGGCCCTGCGGTTGCCCAGCAGCAGCTTGCGCTCGAGATGGGCTCGTAGCTCCCCATAATACGCCGTCAGGAATGTGCGCGCGTCATGGGCTTGTGGCGCTGCGCCGATCTTGCGTCCGATCGTTTCGGCAACGGTCCGCAGTGCGAAATAGTCGTCGCGGCGCAGCACCTCCTCCAGCTTGTGGAGTTCGGCAATTCCATAGGCATCGAGCTGGGCGTGGCTGAACCGGAACGCGCCAGAGCCCGCATCCTGCCGGGCCGACAGATCTTCCAGCAAGGCGCGCTTCGGCGCCTCGACCACCCAGGTCCCCGCCAACAGGTCGCCGATCCGCATGCGGTCGCGATTGAAGAGCGGAAACAAGGCAAACAGCAGCGTCCACACTAGGCCGAACACCGTCGTCAGCGTGTCGGCAAGGTCGGTCCCGCTGCGTCCAACGATGATCGACAGCGGCAGGAACACCTCGATCTCGCGCATCAGGTTGCGGGCGATGACCTGGTCGATCGACAGGCCGTCTCCGCTACGTGACGCGACCCGGATGCCGACGATCCGCTTGCCGGGCGTAGACGCGCGCCGGCCCGCTTCGAAGATGATGAAGTAGGCATTGCGCAGAAAGAAGATCAGGATAATCCAGACGACGAAGAGTGGCTGAAATCCCTCGCTGCCAAGGCCTCCAACCCCAAACAGCGCGACGATCGTGATCACGATTGCAGCCACGGCGATGAACACGACGTCGAGGAGGAAGGCGGCAGCCCGCGTGCCGGCGTCGGCGAGCCTAATCCGAAGGTCGACGCCTTCGGGCGTGATCAGCGGCCGTATAGCCGCAAAGGCGGCGCGTCTAACGATCGCCATGCCGCACCGCCCGGAACAAATAGAAATAACCGATCCACAGCGCCAGCATGCCACCGCCAATGGCATAGCGCGTAACGTCGCTGGTGATGGTCTGCCTGCCGATGCCCTCGAGCAGCCCGGCAAACAGCAGCATGACCGAGACGCCGACCATGGCGTTCGCGGCGATGCGTCCGGCACGAGCCGCTGCCGCCATGCGTGTCAATTCGCCGGGAAAGGCGATGCTGGTGCCGATGCGCATCCCGGCCGCGCCGGCCAAAGCGATCGCGAACAATTCGGTAGTGCCGTGGATGGCCAGCCACCCGCCGAGCTCCATGCCAAGTCCCTTGGACCAGTACACTTCGAACAACGCGCCGATCATGCAGCCGTTGAACAGCATCAGCAGTACCGTCGGCACGGCGAAGGCAAAGCCAAGGGCGAAGGCCAGGATTGCGACCTGGACGTTGTGCGTGAACAGATAGGCGGCAAAGCCTGAGAGAAAGCCGTTGTCGCCATCATAAAGCATGCTGCGCAGCAGTTCGGCCGAGGCATCGGGGCCGCGGCCCCCCGCCAGGCTGGACGGGATGATCGCGTCGAACCAGCTCTTGTCGGATGCCACCAGCCAGGCGCCTGCACCAACGCCGATCACCATCAGCACGACCGACGCCAATGTCTCGCGCCACAGATCGCGAATGGCCCCGGGCCAGTCGTGCAGGAAGAAATCGGCAATCCGCTGCCGCAACCCGCGACGCGCGCCGTAGAGATAGAAATAACCTCGCAGCGACAGCGCTTCGAGATAGCCGATCAGCGCGTTGTCGAGCGACGTCGCCCGTGCCACCGAAAGGGAAGATAATGCCGATCGATAGAGCAGCGGCAGCGACAGCAGCTCCTCTTCGGAAAGCGTCCGCGGCGCGCGCTTCTCGACACGCGCGAGCAGCGCCTCGAATGCTTTCCAGTCGGCCTCGCGCTCCCGGCGGAAGCTGGCCAGCGACTGGCGTACCGCGTCGCCGCGTACAGCATTGCCGGGTCCTGGCGCCGTCACAGCAAATCCTCCTGCTTGAATTGCAGGTAACGCTCGACCAGCGCAGGGCCCAGCCGGTTGTGGTCGGCTTCGATCACATGCGCCCCAAGCAGCCGCAGCCGGCCGATGACGACCTGCCTTTCGCGCAAAAGCCCTCCGGCGACGACCGCGCGGGCAACATCCTCGCCGGAGCGTGGCGGCATGTCGGCCAGGCCCTCCACTTCGGTGTCCTTCATCATCATGAACAGCACCAGATGCCGTTCGGTGAGCCGGCCCACGGTCCGCAGCATCAATTCCGCGCTGATCGGATCGACGAAATCGGTGAAGATGATGACCAGCGAACGGCGGTCGAGCCGTGCCGCGAGCGTCGTCAGCGCCAGGGTGAAATTGGTCTCCTCGCTGGAATAGTCGATCTCGGCGGCCCGTTTCTGGATCATCGCAAAGCTGGCGGAGCCGCGCACCGCGCCGCTCGAAACGCGCGGCCGGGCATCGAAGCCGAACAGGCTGACCATGTCGCCGCCCTTCAGCGCGATGAATGCCGACAGCAAGGCGGCCGTCACCGCCCGGTCCACCTTCGGCACCCCGTCGACCGGCTCGCACATCAGGCGTCCGCTATCGATGGCCAGCACGATGTTGTTGTTCTCCTCGATGCGGAACTCGCGCGCCAGGAGCTTGCCGTGGCGGGCGCTGCGCTTCCAGTCGATCATTCGCCGGCCCATGCCGGGCTGGTAATCCTTGAGCGCGTCGAACTCCCGGCCTTGACCGGCGCGGCGCTGCGCATGGCCTTCGGCGAGGGCCGCATACTGCAGCAGCGCGATCGCCTCGCCGCGGGCGCTGCTGACGTCGGGCAGCACCGCTACCTTGCTTTCCACCGGCAGCACGACCTGGTTCCAGACCAGCCCGAACGGCCCGCGCCAGCGCAGCCAAAGACGGTCGAAGCTGGCGACGCCGCGCCGCAGCGCCTGGAAGCGGAGGTCGAGCGACCCGCCTCCGGCGGTTGCCAGCAATGCCCCGCCGCTGTCGCCCACCGACGCCAGGCGCGCATCGTGCCCGACGCGAGCCTCCATTGCGCGCGGCCGGCCTGAGTAACGGGCGGCGACGTGCGCGCTGAACTGCCCGCCGACCCCGACCTGCTGTGGCGCGTCGATGCTGGCATTCAGCGATGCCCGCCCGCGTCCCGCCGCGGCATCCACCGCCAGGAAGGCAAGCAGCAGGCAACCCCACAGCAATCCAAGATACCAGAACGACGGCAGTGCCAGCGCGACCAGGAAGGCCGGCACTGCGCCGGCAGCGGCTGCCCATACGGCTCGGCCGCTGGGATAGATCAACGTGGTGCTTCCGTCTGGTCGACCAGATCGGAGACGCTCTGCTCGCCCCGACGGCCATCGATCTGTGCGGCAGGCGAAAGGATGACGCGATGGCGCAGCGCCGGCACCGCCAGTGCCTTGACGTCGTCGGGGATCACATAGGCGCGCCCGTCCAGCGCCGCCCGGGCACGCGCCGCCCGTGCCAGCATGGCACCGGCGCGTGGACTGGCCCCGACTTCCAGATCGGCATTTTCACGCGTGGCGCGTACCAGGGCCGCAATGTAGCCGACGACGTCGTCGACAAGGGTGACGGAGCCGACGGTTGCAAGTGCCTCCTGCAGCATCTCCCGGTCCGTCTGTGCCTTGATGCCGTATTGCGCGATGTCATCTGAGGCGGAGCCGCCGCCGTGATGGACGATGATGGCGCGTTCTTCCTCGGGGCCGGGATAGCTGACGCGGTGCTTGAACAGGAAGCGGTCGAGCTGCGCCTCGGGCAGCGGATAGACACCCTGGTGCTCGATCGGATTCTGGGTCGCGACGACCATGAAATTGCGGCCGAGCGAATGCGTGGTACCGTCGAACGTAACCGCATGTTCCTGCATCGCCTCGAGCAATGCGGCTTGCGTCTTGGGCGGCGTGCGGTTGATTTCGTCGGCAAGCAGGAGATCGCAGAAGATCGGGCCGCGCGTCAGCGTGAACTGTCCGGTCTGGAAGTTGTAGATGTTCGAGCCGACGATATCGCCGGGCATCAGGTCCGGGGTGAACTGGATCCGCCCGTAGGCCACCCCGAGGGCCTGGGCGAAGCAGCGCGCGGTCATTGTCTTGGCCGTGCCCGGAGGACCTTCCAGCAGGATATGCCCGCCCGCAAACAAGGCGATCAGCATCAGGTCGACCGTATCGTGCTGCCCGGTAATCGCCTTGGCCACTTCTCCCCTGATCCGTGTCGCCAGGGCCTTCACATCATCGACGTTCACCGAGCCTCCTTGCCGTCCAGTCGTGCAGCCGCTCTGCCGCCTGTTGCATCTGGTTCAAATTCTTCGCCTCGCCTGCGGCTTGCGAGCGCGTCGTAAATCCGTCGACTTGCTCCTTATCGCGAGAGTCGAGCCAGTGGTCGAGCGCTTTGCCTTGCAATCCTTGCGGTGCCCCGAGCAGTGCGCCGGCGCGCACCCGCATCAAGGCCGCATAGCGGTCGCCCAGCTCGTCCAGCCGGCCGGCGCGCCGCATGAGCATCGCCGTCGTATCGACCAGCGCACGTTTGCCGAAAGCAATCGCGCGCTGATCGGCACGCGGCGGGCCGAACCGGCCAAGGCCATGCAGGAACGCCAGCGCCGCAGCGATCAGGATCGTCAATGTCAGCGCCAGGAACGGCGGCTCGACCAGAAGCTTGGCCAGATCGTACTTCCGCCCCGCGCCGTGCAGCGTCAGATCGAACATCACCGGCCCGTCGTCGGGCTGCAGCCACGAGATCAGATCGAGCGCGGCCGCCGCCTTGTCGGGATCCCCGAGCGCGGCATTGTTGATCAGATCGGGGTCCGTCAGGATATAGAACTGCTTGTTCCCCACTTGGGTCAGGACGGCCTGGCCTTTCCCGGCTGCAATGACCGGGTGTTCGTCCGGTACCCACTGCAATTCGTCCGGGGCGTTGACGAGCCGGCCCTCGATGTCGAGCTGCTTTGCCGTACTCTGGCCGGCACCGATCTTTGCATCGGCGATCCGACCAAGCCATTCGTTCACCACCGAACCGGGCAATCGCCCGAATTTCATGTTCCATCCTTCGTGCTCCTGCAGCGGCAGGATCTGCCATTTGGGCAGCACGAAGAGGGTGTCCTGGTCCTGGCGAAGTTTTACGATGTGGTCGAGCGCCTCCGGATCGCTGTCGGGCGAGATGGTGACGATCAGCAGCATGTCGGTGCCGAGATCGTCCTCGGTCCGCGCCATGGCCGGCGCTTCGCCGGTGAGCCGCAGCCACTCCGCCAGACCGGCGTAGCCAACGCCGCTTTTCGACAGCGGCGTGGCGCCGCCATTACCGGGATGCGGGAAATCGGGGGCATAGGTGGACAGCAGGAAGAAACCGGCTGCCGCAAGCAGGCTGGCGAAAATCCCCCAAAACAGCGTTTTTCGATTGAACGGCTCCTGCGCCTCGACCGCCGGTGCGCTCACGTCCAGGCATCCCGGAAGGCAAAACGTTCATAGGCGCCGCGTGCTTGCCGCCAGCCTTCCGCGCCGACCGGCCGGCGCGCGAACAGCGCGGCTTCGACGATGCGGGCGATCTCGGTAAAAGCGCTGCGCGCCCGTGCCGGCAGGGAAGGGGCACTGGCGATGTCGCGCGCGGTAAGCGACGGGCGCAGGAAATCGGGCAGCCGGCCGGCAATATCGGCGACGCTGCGCCGAAGCAGCAGGTGAACTGCTTCGTCATAGTCGCCGCGCGCCGCCAGCGCATCGGCTTCCGACAGCAGGATCTGCGCGGCGCCGGCGTCGGGACGCCAGGTCTCTTCGGCCTCGACCTCGGGCCGCGCGCGCTGCCACGGCAGGCGCCAGGCGATGCCTTTCACCTCGAGGAAGACCAGGAGCAGGATGATGGCGACGCCTGATATCACGGCGCCCCAGAACAGATAGATCATGTAAGGACCGAGCCACGACAAAAGGTCGAGCAGCGGCTTCAGCCAGTCCGGCGGCCGGGGCGGCACATAGGCCGGCAGATCGAACTGGATCGAACTATCCGCGATCAGCTGCTTGTGCAGATTGGTCAGCCATTCGGCTTCCGCTGTGCCTGGCTGTGCCACCGCCACCCGCTCCCCTGCAACCTGTGGTTCCCAGCCGACACTGACAATGCAGCACAAGAATTGCAAGTGGGCTGGACGCCCACCGTTAATCTTGGCAGAACTACTATTAGGGCGCCGTGATACTGCTACGGCGAAACACGGGGGGAAATCATGGCTTCAACGACACTGGAACGGCCTGAGAAATTCGAGATCGGCAGGGTGTTCAACAACAGCTTCGCCGTGATCGGCCGCAACATCGGCTTGTGCCTTGGGCTCGCGCTGCTGTTTTCAGGCTTGCCGGCGATTGTTCTTCGGCTGTGGAGCCAACCGCAAATAGATGCGGTTCTGCAGGGCGACCCCGGCGCCGCGGCCGATCCCTCGATGATGTTTCGGAATTCATGGATTACGATTATTGCGGGATTGCTATCGTTCGTTTTCGCGCTGCTGCTCCAGTCGGCGCTGGTCCGGGCGACGATCGAGGACTTGAACGGCAAGCGGCCGACCTTTGGCGACTGCATTCAGATAGCCATCCGCAATTTGCTGACGACCCTTGGTATTGGCCTCCTCGTCGCCCTGGGTGCGGGCTTGGCGTCGATAGCTTTGCTGGTTCCCGGCATCATCTTATGGCTCGGATGGTGCGTGGCGGTGCCGGTTCTGATCCAGGAGCGGCTTGGCGTGTTCGGTTCGATGTCGCGCAGCCGTGTCCTGACCAAGGGCAACCGCTGGCCGCTATTTGGCCTGTTCTTGATCCTGATAGTCATCGCGATGGTCATCCAGTGGGTAATGCTGGCGGTCATCATCATGTTTGGCGGGATCATTGCAGATGTGGCGGCAGCCTTGGTGTCGACCGTACTGTCGATGGTGCTGTCGGTGGCCACGGCTGTTAGCTATGTCGAGCTGCGGCAGGTCAAGGAAGGCACCAGCGTCGAAGAACTGTCGCAAATCTTTTCCTGAGGTCGGGTGGAGGCTTTTCACCGACGGCTGGGCTCTCGCGTTGCGCTCACGTAGCCGAGCTTGTTCACGAAGCCTTTGTCTGCTGCGCCGGCAACGCTGCGGCCAGACGCTTCGCCCATTCCTCGATGCCGGTGCGGCTCGCCAACAGGTCCTGCCTGATCTCGATGAGGATGGCGGGAATGCCGCGATCGTCGCCATGGATCGGTATGGCGTAGTCGCCATCGCGGCTGATCACATAAGGCTCGTTCGCCGCGACATTGAGCGCACGGTCGGTGCTCAGGCCGGCAAGCACGGCCTGGCCGAAATCGATTGCCCGATCGTAAAGCACGCCGGCGTGCCAGGACCTGCTAACACCGAGGAAGACCGGCGTGAAGGAATGGATCGTCGCGATCCGCGTCGGTCTGCCCTTCTTCGCCCGGTCGTCGAGATGAGCGGCCACGCGGTCATGAAACGGTGCGAACATGATCTCGGCGCGCCGGCTCCGCTCCGCCGCATCAAGGTCGATATTGCCGGGGATGTCAGTGTCCTCCGACAGCACCGGAATGCTGCCGCTGGAACCAAGCGGCCGGTTGAGATCGATCAAAAGCCGCGAATAGGAGCTGAGGAAAGCCGGAGCATCGAGCAGCTTCGACAGAGTGCGGGTCACTTCGGCGGCGCCGATGTCCCAGGCGATATGGCGATGCGAATGGCTGCTGTCGAGGCCGAGTCGCCCATACTTGGCCGGTATGTGATTGGACGCGTGCTCGCATATCAGAACGATATCGGAACGACCCGTTTCGTTGATCGCTTCGACCACCGGAGGCCAACCTTTAGGCTGAATGGCGCTGGCAACCTGTGCAGCCATCAATAGAGCGTCCGGTAGAGGTCGCAGACAGCCACTGGATCCAGGCCGGCGAGGCGCTCGATCTCGTGCCGCTTGAGGCCGACAAAGGTCTCGACGAAGACCGGTGCGAACCATCCGGTGACGGTCTTGTCGGCGAGGAGTGCGTCGAGTGCCGCCGGCAGCGTTTCCGGCAGCCGCACGAGGCCAAGCTTGTTGCGTTCGGCGGCGCTCATCTGCGTCGGGTCGCCGGTGACCAGCGGCGGCGCCGGCAGCTTGGCCTTCAGGCCCTCCATCCCGGCGCGCACGATGGCCGCCAGCGACAGGTAGGGATTGCCGGTGGCGTCGGCGGCCCGGTATTCGATGTTGTATTGTCGCGCCGGATCGCGCCCGCCGATCGTCACGGTCGGGCAGATGCGCAGGCTGGCCTCGCGGTCGCGATCGGCAAGCCAGGTATAGGACGAGCTCCAGCTATGCGGCTTCAGCCGATAGTAGGACGACACACTCGCCGCCGTCATGGCAGTAATCGCGGGCAAGTGGCGTAGCACGCCGGCACAGAACGAAGCGGCCTGGCTGGAAAGACCGCCCGGCTGTGCCGGATCGTAGGTCGCCGGTTTGCCGGCCTCGTCGACGAAACTGAAATGGATGTGGACGCCGTTGCCGACGGCATCGGGAGCGGTTTTGGGCGCGAAACTCGCCCGCCAGCCGGCAGTGCGCGCCACTTCGCGCGTGATCTCGCGGATGGCGACGGCCCGATCGGCCGCGGCAAGTGCATCGGCTGGCTCGCACGTCACCTCGAATTGGTCGGTGCCGAATTCGGCGATCACCACTTCGGGCGCGACGCCGGCTTCCTCCAGCGCCGCCATCAGATTGGCGGCAAACGGGTCGGCGCGACGCAGTGCGGCGAACGACATCGAATGAGCCGGTGCGAAGTCGGCCTCGATATGGAATTCATGCTCGAAGGCGGCGATAACGGAAAGCCCGGCTGCTGCCTTCAGTTCCGCCAGCGCACCCCTGAGCATGGTCCGCGTGCAGCCGACCCACGGGCTGCCGTCGAGTTCGACAATGTTGCCGGCGACCATGTCGAACGGCGTCGCCGATCCGGTCAGCGCCGTGCGAAACCGCGCGTTGAGATCGGGAATGAGCCGCACGTCGCCGGACGAACCCCACGGATTGGGGTCGACGATCGAGTTGAACGGCGTCAGCGACAGGTTGGCCTGCAGCCAGCCGACGCCGGTCGCCGCGATCTTCTGCAGCCTGCTTTCGACGACCGAGCGGCCGCGCGTGATCGCCGAAAGATCGGTGGTGACGACGGCAACGAGCGGTTCGACGGTCGATGTCATGCAGCTTTTCCCAAGGCTTCGAAACGGGCAGTAACGATGGCGGTATCTGCGACCCAGCAATAGCCGCCGAAGGCCTCGAGCGCGCCATCATGGCGCTCCTGCGAGGCGGCGGCGCAGGCATCCGATACGCAGGTGACGAGATAGCCGCGATCAGCGGCATCGCGCACCGCCATGTCGACGCACTGGTCGGTCATGATGCCAGCGACGATCAGGTAGCGCACGCCGAGGTTCTTCAAGACATAGTCGATGTTGGTCGAGTTGAAGACGCCCGACGACGTCTTCGGCAGCATGATCTCGTCGCCGACCGGCGCCAGCGATGGCACCGGCAGGCCTTCCGGCCGGCTCGGCGCGATATGGATCGGCGTCAGCTTGTGGTCGAGCGAGCGGTCGCGGCCGTCCTCGGTCAGGCTCTGGATGATCGTGTGGATCACCTCGACGCCGTTGGCCCGCGCCGCCGCCAGCAGGCGCTGTTGGCTGGGGATCGTTTGCGATGCCGTCTGCCGGTAGAAATAGTGGTCGGGGCCGCGCTCCGGATGCGCCGGATCGGCGCCGGGCTCCAGCCAGACCCGTTGCATGTCGACCAGCAGCAGCGCGGTTTCGCCGGCCCGGAACGGCTCGTTTCGTTTTGGCAACGCTGGCGTCATGCTTGGGGGTCCTGTGTTGGTGATTTGGGTGAGGCCGATTGGGGTTCCGGACATTTTGCCTGCGTCGTTGTCCTCCGCACCGCGAGATCACGGCATCGATATTGCGCAGAATCTGGAGCGCAGTAATCGTTTCTTTGCTGTGGACAAGAGAGAAATGCCTTTTTTGTAAATGACGCCGCGCCTTCCAGGTCTACTGTCGCCCTTCCGTGAACTCGCTTGCGCGCGCCTCGCCGTTGCGCCACTCTCATGATTGCTGACAATGGCCTTTGACATAAGCTGCAGCCCGCCGATCCGATCGGCGGTCGAGGCACTTGTACGGCGGATATGAGGTGC
>NZ_JAMYSE010000070.1:0-32839 GCF_040321795.1 Mesorhizobium sp. M0244
CTTCATCGGCGAGGTGCAGGTGGCCGATAATCCGGGTCGTTGCGAGCCGGGAACAGGCGAGATGAACTGGCCCAACATCGCGAGAGCTCTGTTCGTCATGGGGTATCGCGGGCCGGTGGGTCTGGAAGCCTTTGCCCAAAACGATCCGGAGGCAGCGCTGGTGGCTTTCCGGCGGGCTTTTACCGTGTGAGCCATGCGGAGATGCTCATCGGCGCGATGCGGGGCGGGCGTCATAATCAAGGGCGCCCCTGTCCGACCATGCTTTCCGATCGAGCGCCGCTCGCAGATTCCTTTCAAGTTCACCTGACCTGCAGTGGAGGCTGATTATGGCCATGTATCAGAAGCGCCCTCATGTCGAGGATATCCGAAAGATGAAGAGGAATGGACAGAAGATATCCATGCTCTTCGTCAGCACGCCCGACGAGGCAGCCGCCGCTGCCGCGGCAGGCATTCACATGCTCTCCATCGAGGGCCGATACTTTGACCAGGAAATGCGACAGGCAGCCGGCGACTGTTTCGTTCAGGTCGGTCTGCCTTACGGCGGCTGGGGCAGCTTTGCTGGCCGTCCGCTCGCTACGGCAGAGGACTATCTGCGTGCGGCTTTCCACTTTGCTGGCATTGGTGGCGACGCCTTCTACTGCTCCGCGTCCTACGACATCCAGAAGGCGCTCTGCGACAACCACCTCCCTGTCGTCGGACATATCGGCCTGATCCCTTCGTACATCACCTGGACGGGTTGGCGCGCAGTCGGAAAGAGCGCGGAAGAAGCGATCCGCCTCTGGCGGCACACCCAGAAACTCGAGGAGATCGGTGTCTTCGGGGCGGAACTGGAAGTCGTGCCCGACCGGGTGGCGAAATTCCTGACCGAAAACTCGTCGCTGGTCATGCTTGGCATGGGTGCCGGCCAGTATGCGGATGCGCAGTATCTCTTCACGGAAGATGTCTGCGGCTACGGCAAGAACCACAAGCCGCGACACGGAAAGGTTTACCGAAACCTTGGCCCTGAACTGCAGAAGATTCAGGACGAGCGCGTGGCCGCCTTTAGAGAATACAAGACAGACGTCGATTCCGGTAGGTATCCCGGTGACGAGCATACCGTTCCGATTGGGGATGCCGAGTTCGACACGTTCATGCAAGCGGCCAAACGATGACCACCATGAGTATGGGGCTAAGTGATCTCTCACCGGGCGGTAGACAGTTCGTAGCTGGCAACAGTGCGACGCCAACGCTCGACGAAATCAAAATGCTGATTGCGAAGAGGGAACTCATACTTCCGGCGAAGTTGGAAGCTGTCGCCCGCGTGATGTTTGCGGAGCCGGATTATGTGGCTTTCGAGAATGCCGTCGCGATCGCGCGCCGGTGCCAAGTTTCCCCGCCAACCCTATCCCGCCTCGCGCCGCGCCTCGGCTTTAGGTCGTTCAAGGAAATGCAGAATTGCTTCCGCAGTCATTTCCTAAGTCGACGGAACCAGACATAACCGAGCTAACGCGCAAGCTGGTCGAGATTACGCTGGGTGCAAAGGTCTGTAACCCAATCATGCTGAAGGCAGACTTTCTGCTTTCGGCCAATTTCAGTCATCCCGATCGAGGCCAGTAGGGCCGTTCGTGCAGCAATACATGCTTTCAGGTAGCGGCGACTGCCAATATCTCCGACGTCCAGCAGGTTCGTCAAAGGTGCAAAGGCGCGAAATCGGCGCTGCCTTGTGGTGCAGGGAAAGGCGCACGTCTTGCCCCCGATAACGCCCTCGCAGGATAACTGGCCCGGGCCAAGGTGGCAACTTCGCGCAACTGTGTATGAAAGATGCTGGCATCAAAGGCGAGGCGGGCTCGGGTCAGGGCGTCGATGCCTTCACCAAAGGCTGGATCAAGATAGCGTTCTGGTGTGCTTACCCCTACACCGCCATTGACCGCCGGGTCAGCATCCCACTTGCCGCGTTGCCGGACCCCCACGAGCCGCCCGTTCGCCGCTTCACGATGGGCAGCGATGGCTTCGACCGTTCGATCGCCTTGCGACAGATCGACAAAAGCGATTATCCCTGCCGCCGCTCGGCAATCCGTGTATTTGCCGCAAGCACCATTGCTGCCTGCCCTACGGCGAATTCGGTGTCGCCGATTGAGCGCAGGTGCTCTGGGCCGAATAGCCGATCGGATAGGTCTTGAACTTCATCTTGGCCGGCTTATCGCCTTCGACTTCCGGCAAGCGACTGATCCCATGACGTTGCAGGCAGCGATGAGCACGTCAGGGTTGGAATCGTTGGCTGCAGCGCGTAGAGGCAATCGTCAAGCGGCAGCAAGGTGTGCCGCCGGAAGGCGACGATCACCGCCTCCTCCTCGATCGTGAGCACCGTCGAGGAGGGATTCCTCGGCCCCGTCGGCACATCGGCGACCGACGTCGGCCCCTTCCACTTGATGACCGTCTTCTGGTTGATCCCGTAGCGCTTGGCCAGCGCTCTCAGGCTCTCTTGACTATTTTGTATTGCTCGACGGACTGCCTCTGTCGTCGTGGCGCTGCCGTGTAGAACCTGGCCCATGGTGCCTCCTTCGATTCGGACGAAAAGAATGCACCATCAAAGCTCGGGATCAAACACCTAGCGCCCCCGCGCCGCGCGGCGGACGCTGTGAACCAGGATGACGAGGCAGCCCACCAGGAGGAGGATGCCGCCAGGCAATGGCGGCATTGCGAGAAACTCTACCGCCGCCGTCACCGCTGCAATCAGGATCAGCGCGAGCAACGCCAGATTGCCGTCGTCGATGAACATGCCGACGAATTCCCTTATGACAAGACGGACAATGTTCATCGGGCGAGCCCTCCGGCGGGATAGGCGCTGCGCAGCCAGCGGACGATGGTGTAGGACGCAAGCGCAACGATAGCGAAGATGGCGAGAAGGGCGAGATCCGCGCCCGGCCAGTCGGCACCGATGCCTTCGCCGGTCCAGAAGATGCCGAAGCTGGTCAGCATCAGCCCGACCACGAATTTGAGCGCATTTTCCGGCACGCGCGCCAGCGGCCGGTGCACGGCCAGGCCTATCAGCGTCACCAGCACGAACGCCGCCAAGGCGCCCAGGCTGGCGTAAAGCGTTTGCCCATGCGCGGCACCTACCGCAATGACGATGAACACCACCTCGACGCCTTCGAGCAGCACCGCCTTGAACGCCGCCACCCCGGCCAGATAGTCGGCCCGCCGGTCATTGGCCTGCCGGTGCAGGGCAGCGGTCTCCTTCGAGAAGGCCGCCTCCTCGTCATGCAGCGCGATGATGCCGGTGCTGCGCAGAATAGCCTTTCGCAGCCACCGCATGCCGAACAGGATCAACAGGACACCGACCACGAATTGCAAGGTTTCTATGGGAACGAGCGCCAGCAGTGGTCCGAACGCCAGCACCAGTGCGGCCAGAACCGCCAGCGCCAGCGCTGCGCCGGTCAGCGCCGGCCGCCAGCTGCGCGTCACCCCCACCGCAAGCACGATGGTGAAGGCTTCGACGACCTCCACGAAAGAAGCGAGAAAGGCGGTGGTGATGGTCGAAAGGATGGGAGTGAGACTGTGCATGAGGCATCCTGTATTTTCAATCTATTGCGGCTATGCGGTCCGGACCATACAGCGCTCGGTGGCAGGGGAAACGCAAGCGAAGCAGCGACCGGTGGCGCCTCGGGCCAATCGAGCCGCACGGCTGCGGCCCGCTGGCTCTGGAGACTTCAGTTAGGATAATTTCCGTTGTCGGAATTGTCGTCGTTGATGGCGAAGCCACTGCCGGTATCGACAAGGAGCGTCTGGTCGAGACTATCGAGCCGGCGCAGCAACTGCTGAGATTGGGCAGCCGGTATCTTGCCACGGTTCTCGGCGGCCGTTCTTTCGGCGGCCTGGGTGATATGGACTGCCCGCATGTGCAGCCTTTGCGCCTCGGTCGGCGTGATCGTGTTCTGCTGCCTTGCGTCAGCGATGCCTTGGTCCAAACCCTGCGCCTGATCGACAATCGAGGTCGGCGTCTCGTTGGCATAGGCGCTGGCGAGCGGAATAGCGATGAGAAGGGTGGTCAGGGTTGCTGCCTTGAGAGTCCTGAAAGAGCGCATGATTGCGCCTCCTTTTCTTAATGGGGAAAGCGGGCGATTGCTTCGCCTCGCGTTCCATCTGCGGGCCGTCCGGTTCCGTCGCGTCGCGATGAGTGGTTCATCGCCGGCGGTTCTCGGCCCACAACACAGCTAGGAATGCGCCGCGGCAGATTTTAATCATCAAAAGGATTGTCGTTCATGCCTTGTTGTATGCATCAGGGCGCCCTGCTGGGCACCGTCGCGGCGCTTTTCGGCGGACAGAAATGAGCCACGGCGCCATCCTCCCAAGCTGCAGGAGGGGGACACGAAGCGAAAACTCGGCTATGACCCCGGCTGTGTATAGACGAGGGGGCGAACGCCGCTTTGGTAGTCCTTTGCCGGCAGGGCCGGTTGCGGCCGTGCGTAGAACATCGGCTCGCGTGTATCGAGACCGGCGTCAGCGGTCTGCATCTTCATCTCGACCCCGGTGCCGTCGGCTTCCGCCTTGCCCATCGCATCTTGCAATTGTTGCGCGGCTTGCTGGCTCCATGGCAGCACATATGAGCGCGGCTCAGTCGAGCCGGGCGTGGTGAGCCATACGTAGATGGCTTCGTTCTCAACCGGGACGGCGCCCACCACCTGGGCTTTTGCCGTGTCACGCCACTCGAGCCCGAGCGGCTTGGGACGGCCAAGAAGCTCGCTCGCGCCGACATAGACGACAGTGATCAGCGCCAGGAAAATGCCGACCGAGAGGGTGCGGCGGGCAAAACCCGCATGCGGCAGGACGACGAAGATGAACGCGCCGAGCAGCAGGGCGAAGATGCCGGGAGCGATCATCATTGGGTGGCCGCCACGCGTAAGGGTTTGAAGATGCTGTTGATGCTGCCCGGCACCAGTTGGCCAGTCGAATCGAGCCGGAATCTCAAGGCGGTAAGCTCCTGGTTGGGCTTGCGTAGCTGGACCGTCGTTGTGGCCACCGGCGCTGACGACTTGGCATCGCGCTTTACATTGACGCTTATCTTCACCGGGACGGGATATGTGACGTTGACGCCGCGATACATGTGAACATTGACGATGTATTCGCCCGCGGGCGCGCCCCTGGAATAGGCCACTTCGTGGTTGGAGTCGGTCATGTCCTGCGCCATGCCGAGGTCGTCGCGCAGCAGATCGAACACCTTGCCGCTCTTGTTGGAGTAGCCGACCGGCACATCGCCGGGCGCCTGGACCCACAGATCGACATCGGCGTCGAGCTTGTCGGGCCACTGCGTCTCGACGGTGACGTTTCCCGGCGCCGTGACGCCATCGGTTTCACTCGCCTTGGCAGGCGGGTTCATCACCGTCATCATGAGCACGGTCATGAGGACGAAGCCGCCGAGCATCAGGAGAGCGGTGTCGAGCCAGACGATGAGAGTTTCCTCATCCATCGACGTTACCCAGCAGACGAAGGTTGATCTTTAGCCACAGGTTCGTGGCTATGCCGAGCAGCGTCGCATAGAGCGCGACATACATGCCGTCGATGACCGACGCGATCATCGGGCGGATCGCATTGGGGTCAGCCGAGCCGCCGGCGCGTGCCGCAGAGAAGGCGACGATGAGCCCAACCACGGTTCCGAGCAGCCCGATCCGCACCACATGGGTCGCCAGCCAATCGACATCGCGCCAGCGCCGGAAGAAGACGCACAAAATGCCCAGGGCACCGATGGCTGCGATCAACCAGCATAGGAACGCGTTGTTGCCGGCGAAGGGTTTGCCGGCAATACCGACGACCCAAAGCCCGACGATTCCAGCGGCGCCGATCGCCTGAAGAACGATGAACCGCGACAGAAATGCCTTTGGAGCGCCGTGGTCGGAGTGAGTTCCCGGCAGCCTGCGGGCAATGGGGTGCGATCCCAGGTCAGCTGCCTGCTCTGGCCATAGCTTCTGAGCAATCGCACCGGGCCACGACTTCTGCCGCGGTGCGCTTTCGCGGGAATAGATATCAACCATCTTGGCGTTCCTTCTTTTGCGACCCACACGTGATGCAGACGATCAGGCGCCGCGCTCGCCCTTGGCGCCGACACGCTTCAATTCTTCCCAGCCTTCGCCGACCGCGACGAGGCAGCTTGAGCCGTTCGGCCTGCTGATCATGATCGTCCATGTCGAGCCGTCGTCACTGGTCAGCACTTCAATGACTGAGCCGTCTTTGGCCAAACCGAGGGCAGAGGGCGCTTCATTGAATCGTTTGGAAAGTTGTTTCAGGAGTTCTGGCCGCGGGGCGCAAGGAGGCGATCCGGTCTCCGCCTTCACCGGTATGGCGGACATGGCGACCAGCATGACTGCTGCGCCCGTCATTTTGATATGCGTCAACTCAAAACGTGATTTAACCTGAACTTGGTTGGACATCGGGACCTCCGAATTTGGACGAAGGCTGGCCTCTCAGCGAGCCTGCAGTCGATTTCAACCTTCGTGCCAAGGGTGTACTTGTTCGCACCAGCTACAGATTTGCAGACTACTGCAGGTGCCGGGTGCCTTCCATTCTACCAGGGTTTACTCGGTTATCTGTTCAGTCTGGGAAACTCAAACCTTGGTATGAGCGAGATCAGCGATTCTGCCGGAAGGCAGGGGTGTCCTGAAGCGAAAGCGACGGCAGCTGTCGCCGCCGTCCGGCTCTTCTGCGGCCGCATGATGTTCGTCAGAGCCGATCCGCGTGAGACGCAGCAGGTGGTGTTCGACGCCCAGGACCGGGCGTTTACCTTCTTCGGCGGCACCTGCATCCAGTCGATGGCGGTCTCGTTTCGAGTTTGAGGACCTTTGTGATGATCTAGACCACTGGTAAAGCCCGGCAGGGCAACCCGCACGGCGCCCCGCTCGTCGGCTCAGTTCATCGGCTTCGTATGCTTTCCTGACACTTGCGAAGGACAGGCATTTCCCATGTGCTCATGCATAGAACCGCAAGAGGAGCACAAAAGGAGCAATCTTCGATAAGCGGCGCCTGGCTCGATGAATACAATCTGGGTGTCTGCAACGAGCAGTTCAGGGTGCTGACGAGAAAAAAGCAGAAAGTCTTGAACTCGTCCATCCACGGCGCCACCGTGCACGACAGTAAGATCGCCCGCAAAATCATTAAGTTGGTGCGCGACACCGAGTCGCCGTCGCTATTTCATCATTCCAGGGGCATCTATTATTTCGGCGTTCTTGCCGGGAAGCGCCGCGGATTGAGCTTCGATCCTGAGCTTTCTACGGGGGCGCGATGTTCCACGACACGGGACTCACCCATCAGCACCGCAGCGCGAGCGAGTGTTCGCTGGCGCCGACGTGGCCCGCGCCTTCCTGCGCGGCCATGGAATCTCCCACTCCAATATCAAAACCATCTGGACCGGCGTACCGGGATCATGCGTTGACGACGATCACTATAGGCAGCCCAGCGACTTGTTCGGAAAGATGAGCCCGGACCAATGGCACACGCTGTTCGACAATACAGTTCGCGCTGTCGGCGGGGCGGCGATGCAAATCCAGGTGCATCAGATCGCGAACTGCGCAAAGGGCGATCTCCAATATGGCGACGGCGTCGCGACTACGCGGGTTCACCTGGCCGCTGGAAAGCCGCTGACTCTGACCGGAAGATCGCATAGGATTTGAAGAACAAGAGGAACTGTGCGTGCGCTCATGCCAGCCTGCCGCCATCGGCAATGAGGTCAATCATAAAACGAGTCAGGGAGGGCCCTGACAACGGGGCTGAGAGGAGGCCCTGGTGACGGACCTTTCGGGCTATGTATTCTCGGCGTTGCGGGGAGGCGAGTTCACACTCTACCGCGGGTCGGGCGACGGCTTGGACCCGATCCTGCTGGTCGAGCCTATCGGGCAATACCCGTCGCGTGAGTCGATCAACCGGCTAGAGCATGAACATGACCTCAAGGCCGAACTGAACCCCGACTGGGCTGTCCGGCCGATAGACTTGTCCCGCCACGACGGCCACATGGCGTTGGTGCTCGAGGATCCCGGCGGCGAGCCGCTCGATCAGCTGCTCGGTCACCCCATGGATGTGACGCAGTTTCTGCGCATCGCGATCCCGCTTGCGGCCGCAATCGGCCAGATGCACATACGCGGGCTGATTCACAAGAACCTCAAGCCGGCCAACATCCTGGTGGACTTGGAAAGCGGCGGCGTCTGGCTCACCGGCTTCGGCATCGCCTCGCGTCTGCCGCGCGAGCGCCAGGCACCCGCACCTCCGGAAATCATTGCCGGCACGCTTGCCTACATGGCGCCGGAACAGACCGGCCGGATGAACCGCTCGATCGATGCCCGCAGCGATCTTTATTCACTCGGTATCACCTTCTACGAGATGCTCACCGGGACATTGCCGTTCACCGCAGCCGATCCGATGGAGTGGGTGCACTGCCACATCGCCCGGCAACCGGTGCCACCCGACGAGCGGGTCGCGGGCATCCCGAGGCCACTCGCGGCGATCGTGATGAAGCTGCTGGCCAAGACCGCCGAGGATCGCTACCAGACCGCCGCGGGCGTCGAGGCCGATCTCCGGCGGTGTCTCTCCGCATGGGAGGCGCATCGCCGGATCGACGCGTTCCCGCTGGGTGCCCAGGACGCGTCGGACCGGCTGCTGATCCCGGAAAAGCTGTATGGACGCGGAGCCGAGATCGATACGCTCGTCGTCGCGTTCGATCGGGTCATGACCCGCGGCGCGACAGAACTCGTGCTAGTGTCCGGCCACGCCGGCATAGGAAAGTCCTCGCTCGTCAATGAGCTGCACAAGCAACTAGTCCCATCGCGCGGTCTGTTTGCCGCCGGCAAGTTCGACCAGTACAAGCGAAATATCCCTTATGCGACGCTGGCCCAGGCCTTCCAGGGCCTTGTCGATCAGATCCTCAGCAAGAGCGACGTAGAGATGAGCCGATGGCGCTCCGCGTTGCTGGACGCGCTTGGCCCGAACGGCCAACTGATGGTCAATCTTATCCCGGAGCTTGCTCTCATTATCGGTGAGCAATCGCCAGTTCCCGAACTGCCGCCGCAGGACCGGCAAAATCGGTTTCAGTTGGTGTTCCGGCGGTTCCTCGGCGTGTTTGCCAGGCCAGAGCACCCGCTCGCGCTGTTCCTCGATGATCTGCAATGGCTGGACACCGCGACCCTTGATTTGATCGAACATCTTGTCACGCACCCGGAGGTGCGGCACCTGCTGCTGGTCGGCGCCTACCGGGACAATGAGGTCAGTCCCTCTCACCCGCTCGCACGGATGCTGGCGACGATCCGCGGAGCCGGGGGGCGGGTGCAGGAGATTCTGCTTGCTTCCCTCATGCCGGACGATGTGGAGCGGCTGCTTGCGGATGCGCTGCACATCGAGCCTGGGCGCGCGCGCTCCTTGGCCGCGCTGGTGTTCGAGAAGACCGATGGCAATCCGTTCTTTACGATCCAATTCTTGATGGCCCTGGCGGAGGAGGCGCTGCTAGCGTTCGATCCCGGCACGGAGGCCTGGACGTGGGACCTGCCGCGCATCAGCGCCAAAGGCTTCACCGATAACGTCGCGGATCTCATGGCCGCGAAGCTGAGCCGTCTGCCCCATGCGACTCAGAAGGCATTAGGACAGCTGGCCTGTCTGGGGAACGTCGCCGAGTCGCCTACGCTCGCTCTGGTGCACGGGGGGACCGAGGAAGCGATGCACGCGGCACTCTGGGAAGCGGTCCACGCCGGCCTCGTCCTCCGATCGGGCAGTACCTACACATTTCTCCACGACCGTATCCAGGAGGCGGCTTATGCGCTCATAGGCAAAGGCGAGCGTGCTATGGCGCATCTTCGGATTGGCCGATTGCTCGCGGCGCGGACCACGTCGGAAGAGCCGGAAGACAGCATCTTCGACATCGTCAACCAGTTCGACCGCGGCGCGGCGCTGATTACCGTGCCGGAGGAGCGCGAGCAGGTCGCCGAGCTCAACCTCATGGCGGGCAAACGTGCCAAGGCGGCAACCGCCTATGCCTCAGCGCTGCAGTATTTTGCCGCCGGCCGCGCTCTGGTGGTGGAGAACGAATGGGAACGGTGCTACCGGCTCACGTTCGACCTCGAACTCAACTGGGCTGAGTGCGAGTATCTATCCGGAGAGTTGGCCTCAGCGGAAGAACGTCTCTCGGTGGTGTCAACGCGCGCACGGACAACTGTTGACTCTGCTGCTGTCACCTGCGTGCGTATCAATCTCTACACGAACATGGACCAGAGCGACAGCGCCGTGGCCGTAGGCCTGGACTATCTCCAGCGGGTTGACGCCCAGTGGTCGCGGCACGCGACGGCGGAAGACGTCCGCCAGTCCTATGACCGATTGTGGCAGCGGCTCGGGTCTGGCTCGATCGAAGCACTGCTTGACCTGCCGCTGATGAGCGATCCGGATCGGCGCGCAACCATGGACGTGCTTACGGTCCTCACGTCGCCGGCCTTGTTCACCGACTTGAATCTTTTTCGCCTCGTCGTCGGTCGGATGGCGGCCCTCAGCTTGGAGCATGGCAACAGCGACGGATCATGCCTCGCCTATGCGTGGCTGGGCGGTATCCTCGGCACGTACTTCGGAGATTACCGGGCAGGGTTTCGCTTCGGCAGGCTTGGTTTGGATCTGGTCGAGAAGCGTGGGCTCGATCGCCTCAGTGCCCGCGTCTATCTGGTCTTCGCTGTCCACGTCGCGCACTGGACGCAGCAGTTGACGATCTGCCGCGTCTTCCTGCGACGCGCCTTCGACGCGGCGCAGAATGCCGGCGACCTTACTTATGCAGCATATAGCTGCATCGACGTGATCACGAATCGTTTCGCTTCTGGAGATCCGCTGGGTGAGGTCGAGCGAGAGGCCGAGAATGGGCTCGAATTCGCGCGCAAGGTGCGGTTCGGTCTGGCCGGCGACTGCATCACCGGGCAACTCAGGCTCGTCCGGATGCTCCGTGGTCTGACACCAGAGTTTACCTCCTTCAATGACGCGGAGTTCGACGAGGGCCGCTTCGAGCAACGTCTGGAGAACAATCCGGGGTTGGCCATTGGCGCTTGCTGGTACTGGATTCGCAAGCTGCAAGCGTGCGTCTATGCCGGCGACGGCACATCCGCTGTCGCGGCTGCATCGAAAGTTGCGCCGCTGCTTTGGACGGCGCCGACTCAATTCGAATTGGCTGAATACCATTTCTACGGGGCACTTGCTCGGGCGGCGCGTTGCGATACGACCTCAGCCGAGGAGCGGCAACAGCATCTGGAGGCGTTGGTAGCTCACGACAAGCAGATTGCGCTTTGGGCGAAGAACTGTTCGGAAACCTTCGCAAACCGCGCGGCACTGGTAGGCGCAGAGATTGCGCGCCTGGAAGGGCGAGACGCCGATGCGATGCGCTTGTACGAGCAGGCGATTCAATCGGCTCGGGAGAACGGTTTCGTGCAGAACGAGGGGCTGGCCCACGAGCTCGCCGCGCGGTTTTGCGCGGCGCGCGGCTTGGAGACGATAGCCCACGCCTATCTGCGGAACGCAAGGTACTGCTATCTCCGCTGGGGTGCCGAGGGCAAGGTACAGCGGCTCGAGCGATTGCACCCGCACCTCCGCGAGGAATCGGCTCGGCAGCCTCCCACCGCCACCTTTGGCGCCCCCATCGAGCAGCTGGACGTCGGTACGGTCGTCAAGGCCTCGCAAGCGGTGTCCGGCGAGATCGTCCTGGGCAAGCTCATTGAAACCCTGATGACGATTGCGCTCGAGCATGCAGGCGCCGAGCGTGGCCTGCTCATTCTACTGAGGGGCGGCGAGCCGCAGATCGTGGCGGAGGCTATCACCAGCCACGGCAGAATCGAGGTCTCTGTTCGAGAGATGGCCGTAAATCCGTTGGCACTCCCCCGATCCGCGCTTCACTACGTGATCCGGACACGGGAGAGCGTGGTCCTTGATGACGCTTCGGTCAGCAACTTGTATTCGGACGACGAGTACGTCCGGCAAAAGCACCCCAGGTCCGTCCTCTGCCTGCCCGTCGTCAAACAAACGAAGCTTGTCGGCGTACTCTATCTTGAGAACAACCTGACGCCGTACGCCTTCACGTCGAGCCGGGTGGCGGTGCTGGAATTGCTGGCCTCGCAGGCCGCGATTTCGTTGGTAAATGCCCGCCTCTATTTTGAAGTGCAACGGGAAAACACCGAACGCGAGCGCGCCGAAGATGCCCTGCGGCGGAGCCAGGCCTATCTGACCGAAGCGCAGAGATTGAGCCGCACCGGCAGCTTCGGCTGGAGCATCGCCACCGGCAAGATCATCTGGTCGGATGAGACATTCAGGATCTTTGGATATGACAAGGCTCCTTCGGCCACCATCGACATGGTCGTTCAGCGTACCCATCCGAACGATCGTGCTTCCGTGCAACAGACCGTCGACCGGGCGGCCAGAGACGGGAAGGATTTCGATCATGAATATCGATTGCTGATGCCGGATGGCTCATTGAGGTATGTCCACGCCGTGGCTCACGCGGTAAAGGACGCATCGGGCAACATCGAGTTTGTTGGCGCGGTGACGGACGTCACTGCAACCAAACAGGCCGAGGAGGCGCTGCGGCAATCGCAGATGGAGTTGGCGCATGTCACGCGCGTGACAACCTTGGGCGAGCTGACCGCCTCGATCGCCCATGAAGTCAACCAGCCGCTCGCCGCCATCGTCACCAATGGCGAGGTGTGCCTGCAATGGCTCGACCGTGAGGTACCGGACCTGGCCGAGGTGCGCGAGGCTCTTGGTGACATGATCAACAATGGCAAGCGGGCAGGCGAAATCATCCAGCGACTTCGCGCGCTTTCCAGGAAGACCGAAACCCAGAAGGTAGCGCTGAACATCAACGATGCGATCAGCGAGGTGATCCCGCTGGTGCAGCAGGAGGTGATCAGCCATCGGGCGTCGCTGCACCTGGACCTGGCGCCGACGCTGCCGGCCGTGCTCGGTGACCGCGTGCAACTGCAGCAGGTGATCATCAATTTGATCGTCAACGGCATGGAGGCCATGGCGTCCGTGACCGACCGGCCACGCGAGCTGGTGGTCCGGTCGCAACTGGACAATAGCGGCCAGGTGCTTGTCGCGGTCGAAGACTCGGGCGTTGGCATCGAGCCCGAGAACGTGAACAAGCTCTTCAACGCCTTCTTCACGACCAAGCCCAGCGGAATGGGCATGGGGCTGTCGATCTGCCGCTCAATCATCGAGGACAACGGCGGCACGTTGTGGACGTCGCGCAATGAGGGGCCGGGCGCTACGTTTCAGTTTGCCTTGCAATCGCATCACGAGGGTCTGCCCGTGACTCAGCCGACGCAGATGGCGAGGGCGCCGGCGGCGAGGAACTGATTGTCGTCATCGTCCAATGAGACTTTATTCTGCGGGAAGCTTTCCCTTACGATCGACCTGCGCACGGAGACTTTCGACTCTGCAGCACTTTCTAGCTCTTTGGCGAAGGTCAAAGGTCCCATATCGTGGACCTTGTTGGTGCGACGAAGCTGAAGCTCCGCGGGCAAACAATCCGCACCAATTCCGGTTGCCCGGACATTTTCGTGATTGGCCATGGCGACCGCAAATCGGAGCGGGGTAGGGCATCGGCGCACAAACAGAATCCTGATCCATGCATCCCGCGCTCGGCCGACCGTCGGACATATTCGAACCCCTGCTGATAATCGCAAGAAGAAACCAGCCGCCGCAACCGAGACAAAGCCTTTCGACAAACCGGCATTTATAAGCGCCAAATGTCCCTTGATGGCGGGCCTGATCGGTCGACTTTTTGAGCGCACTCTTGGCTGGCGCGACGCTTGGGGCATCAGCGGCATGCGCGCTAGCCTGCCGTTCCTGATCCCTGCATGCCGAGAAGCGAGGTAAGGAAATGAGACTCGGATTCACCGAACTAAGACGCATTGGCCTCGGTAGGGCAGCGAACCTGTTGAAAGGCCCTCATGACGTGACGCCCCACAACCGGACGCGCTCGAAAGCGGGAATGCTCGTCGCGTTCAGCCGTGGCGCGCCCAACGGATGTATGCAAGACATCGCATGTTCCGCTCGATGAACGCTCAAGAAGCATTCTTGGCACCGAGCGAAGTAGACAAGTCCGCGTCGCTTCGAGCCGCGGATGCCGAGTTGAAAGAACTTCGGTCGATCGGCATCGACGTGGAAAGCGCCAACGAAGGCGTTAGCGAAGTCGAAGAAGGCGGTTTCTGGAGGCGCAACCGTCCGCGCTTCCTCGCCCTGGCTGTGGTTGCCGTGGTGGCACTTGCGGTGCTGGCACTCAATCGCATTCTGGTCGACGTCAACTACGACGACCTCATCGTTGCGATACAAGACACTTCATGGCTGAATATCGGCCTCTCGTTGCTCTTCACCACATTCAGCTTTGCTGCCCTCTCGATCTATGACCGGCAAGCGCTCGCCCTCGTGGCGCATAAGGTGCCGTTCAACTATGTGGCCCTGACCAGCTTCTGCGCATATGCAGTAGGTAACGTAGCCGGTTTCGGTCCCTTGACCGGCGGAACGATCCGTTACCGCTTCTATTCGCCTCTCGGTGTGTCGCCGGAGGACGTTTCGCGCATCGTCGGATATGTCACGGCGGCATTTGGCTTCGGTCTCCTGTTCGTAACCGGGCTTGGCCTCCTGATGGCAGACGCAAAGCTTGCTGCGCTGGTCGGCCTGCCGGCGATTGCGGTGCGCGTGGCCGCTATCGCGATCCTGCTTTTCGTCAGCGCGGTGTTCATCGCAGCGACGGTCGGTCCGAAGCAGGTGACAGTTTTCGGGCGCACTGTCGCTCTTCCAGGTCCGAAAGCGCTGGCTCTGCAACTCGCCGCGACAGTTTCGGATCTGATTGCTTCGGCGCTTGTCTTGTGGGTCTTGCTTCCTGCTGGTGCGATCGACTTCCCCTCGATGCTGTCCATTTACTCCGTGGCAATCGCGCTCGGCATACTGAGCCACGTACCTGGCGGTGCCGGTGTTTTCGAGGCAGTCATCCTCGGCGCGCTCGGCACTACGGTGTCGCTCGATGGAGTGGTGGGAGCGTTGGTTCTCTACCGCGTGATCTACTATGTGATGCCGTTGGCGGTGGCGGTGATCGTCCTCGCGGTCACGGAGGTCAGGCGCGCAGCAGTGGCGAGTTCGGCTCTCGCGCGGGGGACGGTAGCACTGGTGCCGCTCGTTCTGTCGGCCTTTGCCGTGGTGCTCGGTGCGATGCTCGTCTTCTCGGGTGCCACGCCCGCTTCCGGCCAGAAGCTGGATTGGCTGCAATCCGCATTTCCGCTTCCGGTCGTCGAGGCAGGTCACTTCATTGCCAGCATTCTCGGCCTCCTCATGATCCTGGCCGGTCGTGGGCTCGTGCATCGGCTCGACGGCGCGTGGTGGCTGACGGTCGTGCTTGCGGCGAGCTCGATCGTGCTCGCCTTCGTCAAGGGCTTTGAGGTCGGCGAG
This sequence comes from Mesorhizobium sp. M0244, assembly GCF_040321795.1. Taxonomy (NCBI): domain Bacteria; kingdom Pseudomonadati; phylum Pseudomonadota; class Alphaproteobacteria; order Hyphomicrobiales; family Phyllobacteriaceae; genus Mesorhizobium; species Mesorhizobium sp. M0244. The sequence goes on from NZ_JAMYSE010000070.1 coordinate 15,421, forward strand.
GCAGTGCTGCTTGCCATCCTTTTCGTAACGCTCTTGTTGACCCGCAACATCTTCAGCCGGCCCGCCTCGCTCATCGAGGATAGGCTGTCTCCCGGATGGTGGCTTTGCGTCGGCACCATCCTCGCGCTCGCCCTGGCGATATTGTTCTTCGTGTACAAGGACGTCGGCTATTCGCATGAGCTATGGTGGCAGTTCGAATTCACCGCAACCGCACCACGAAGCCTCCGGGCTCTGCTCGGCGTCGGCCTGAGCGCCGGGTGCGCAGCTGTCTGGCTGCTGACCCGCGCGCCGGCGGGCCGAAGCGCTCGACCGACTGCGGACGAGCTACGTGCTGCCATCTCGATCATCGACAACCAGCCCCTGGCAGATGCCAATCTCGTGCGGACCAGCGACAAGAGCCTGCTTTTTTCCGGCAATGATGACGCCTTCCTGATGTACCGCAAACGAGGGCGTTCGTGGGTTGCCTTGTACGGTCCAATCGGCAATCCCGCCGCTCATTCGGAATTGGTCTGGCGTTTCGTCGAGCTGGCGAGGCGGCATGGGGGGCGCGCAGTGTTCTACGAAGTGCCGGGGGAGAGCCTTTCCATATACGCCGATGCCGGCCTTTCGGCGTTCAAGCTCGGAGAGGAGGCGCGGGTCGGGCTGGAGTCCTTCGATCTCAAGGGTTCCCGGCGCGCCTCGATCCGGACGGCGCTTAACAAGGCCGAACGTGACGGCATCGTGTTCGAGCTCTTGCCCGTCGACCGTATCGGCGAATCGATGGACGAGCTTGAGCGCGTCTCCGCAGCGTGGCTCGCCGAGCACGCGGTGCGCGAGAAGGCCTTTTCACTGGGCGCTTTCGAGCGCGGATACATCGCCACTCAGCCAGTCGCCGTATTGAAGCGGCAGGGCCGCATCCTCGCCTTCGCCAATGTCATGACGACGGCTGAGAAGCAGGAAGCGACGGTCGATCTCATGCGCTTCGATCCGGAAGCGCCGAACGGCAGCATGGAAGTCCTCTTCGCGCGCCTGCTCATGCATTTCAAGCAAGAGGGGTACAAATGGTTTTCGCTGGGCATGGCGCCCCTTGCCGGGCTCTCCGGGAATCCGGCCGCACCGATCTGGCACCGCGTCGGCAGAGCCGCCTATGACCACGGAGAAGCGTTCTATAACTTTCGGGGTCTGCGTGCCTTCAAGAACAAATTCGATCCGATCTGGACGGCCCGCTACATGGCGGTGGCCAGCGGCTTGAGTCCATTGCTCGCGATCGCCGACGTCACGGTCCTGATCGGCGGCGGAATTCGCGGAGTGATTTCCAAGTGAGGCCCCTGTGGTTTCGCCTCGGCTTGGCAGCGACCATCGGCGCGACCGCCTTCACCGTGTACTGGATGCGCCCCGAGCCGCTGCCCGATACCGATACCTTGGCGATCGCCGACCTTGTGAAGCCGCAACAGGCTGCCAAAGGCATAGTGTTCCTCTTCTCAGGCGTGGACGGGTACACCGTGGGTGATGCTCAGACCGCTCGCGAGTTCGCGGCGGCCGGCGCGCTGGTGGTCGGCATCGATCTGCGCAAGAGCTTTGCCAAAGTGCAATCGGAGTCCGATTGCGTCTATTTCGTTTCCGATATCGAAGAGCTAAGTCAGTTGATCCAACGCTCTGCTGGCGCGCAGACCTATCTCAATCCCATCATTGCGGGGACCGGCGCCGGCGGTTCGATGGTGATGGCAATCATGGGGCAGTCGCCGGACGCGACGATCGGACGTGCAGTCGCCGTCGATCCAAAGGCGGATTTGCCGCTTCCGCAGGAGCTCTGCAGCGATGCTCCTCACCTTCGGGCCGCGAACGGGCAGGGCTGGATCTACGGCCTGCAGGAAGGCACGCTGCCCGCACCGATCACCGTCGTCCAGACGCCGAAGGCAGATCCGGCAGGGCAGGCCCACGTCTCCGATTTGATCGCCCAAGGATTTCCGATCGATCATGTCACAGCAGCGGGGGAGACGATGGCGTTGACTGCTGCTGTAGAACACGCTCTCACGCAATCGGCTGCGCCGGCCGGCGATGCGTTGGCAGATCTACCGATGGCCGTGCTTCCTGCAGTGGCCAGTCACGACACCATGGCGATCGTGTTGTCGGGTGACGGAGGCTGGCGCGACATTGATAGCGAAGTGGGAGTAGCGCTCTCGCAAGCGGGCGTGCCAACCGTCGGGATCGATTCGCTGCGCTATTTCTGGACGCGCAAGCCGCCCGAGACGATCGCCGCGGACCTGACCAGAATCATTGAGCACTTCACCAAGACCTGGAAGGTCCAGCGTGTAGCATTGATCGGCTATTCGTTCGGGGCTGACGCGCTCCCTGCGGCTTACAACCAATTGCCTCCGGCAGAAAGGAATCGCGTCTCCCTGATTTCTTTGCTGGCGCTGAGTTCTTCGGCGGAGTTCGAGCTTGACGTCAGCGGCTGGCTCGGAATGGACGGAGACACTTCGCACCCGACACTTCCCGACGTTGCGAAAATTCCCGCGTCGATCCTTCAATGCGTTTACGGTGCGGACGACGACGAAAGCGTCTGCGCCAAACTCGCCGGCAGCGGCGCCGACGTCGTCATGATGGACGGCGGACATCACTTTGATGATGACTATGCGGCGCTGGCCAACCGCATAATCGCACGGATACGCTGACCGAATCCCGGCTCGCCAGTCAGCGGCCGTCGCTGACGGGGCACCGCGACTGGGCGGGCAGCATCGGGTGACGCTGAAATGCGTGGATCCCCCAGCGCACCAGGCCGGCCGATTTCATCCCAGTCCGCTGAACATCAGTCGCGACCGCCAGTCTGGCACCACGTCCACCGATGGGTACGCTCTGCGAACCCAAGGGGTGATAACCGCAAGGACGGACCAGCCGCCGCAAAGGCGGCAAAGCCTTTGCACAAACCTGCGGGTATTTTGCTGCTGAGCATGATGGAAGGCGGCCTGGGGAGCAAGCAAATGAACGTCGGATTGGGCGGTTGGCGCGGCGATGGCTGCGAACCTGTTGAAAGCTGGCCACGATGTGACCGTCTACAACCGGACCCATTCCAAGGTCGAAGCCACGGTTTGTTGGCCGTCGCAGTTTGCGGCGGAAAATAACAAGGAGACTGCAATGGATTGCAATCTAGAATTGTTGTGGATTCCATCCACCAGCGCCGGCGTTATCATATCGATCTGTCTCGCCGGTACTGTCGCGACTGCCACTGCCCAGGACACCGTGGCGACCATCGTGGCCGACCAGGTGCGAAGCCAAGGCTTCGCTTGCAAAAATCCAAGCTCAGCGGAGCGCATTGAAGCTGAGTCCACCCCCAATCAGACCGTCTACCTGCTCCAGTGCGAGGGCATAACCTACCACGTGCTTTTGATTCCAGATCAAGCAGCTGACGTGGCCAAAGTTGACTGAAGCCCTGTGCGGGACGAAAGGGAACGGCCTCCAGCGAGGATGCACTTCCACAATCGATGATCAAATTTTCTTGAAAAACGCTGCATCGGCCCGCAAGTTAACCTACGTAGTCTTGCAACGAAAAGTATAATTCAGAACTAACCAGCAATAGCTTAACTGAATCGGCTTGATCGAAAGCTCGCCAGCGAGGCTAGCGCGTCCGATCGGCCATACGCCGGATAGACGCTTCCGCACGAAGAACACGCCACGGCGCCTGGATCAAGGCCTCGCACGGATCGCGACCATGTCAATTTCTAACGTCCTTCGCAGGCACCGCGCCGTGCTGCTTTTCTCCGCTGTGGTAGTAGCGCCGTTCGCCGTTGGGGTCGCTCTGAACGCGAGCTTCGCCGATACGGAAACGGGCTCCTCCCAGGTCGCCTCCGCCACTCCTGCTTCAACCACCTCCTATGCTCCGATCGTTGCGGCCGATAAGCCGGCGGTAGTGACCATCACCTCGATCATGAAAGCTTCACCGGCGCCCGATGACCAAACCGAGTCTTCCGACGGCGGCTCGCCGTCCGACGAGCAGTTGCCTCAATTCTTCGACGATCGGGGTATCCCGGCGCCCAAGGCGCCGCCGCAAGGAGCGACGCAATTGGCAGAGGCCCTCGGCTCCGGCTTCATTATCAGTTCAGATGGCACCATCGTCACCAACAACCATGTCATCGACGGAGCTTCCGACATCAAGGTGACGCTTGACGATGGAACGGAGCTCCCGGCAACCCTTGTCGGCCGAGATGCAAAGTCGGACCTCGCGGTCCTGAAGGTAAAGGCTGGGAAGCCCCTTCCCACTATTGCCTGGGGTGATTCCGACAGGCTTAGGGCAGGCGACCCGATTCTGGCGATCGGCAATCCGTTCGGCATCGGAACGACAGTCACTGCGGGAATCGTTTCCGCCCGCGGGCGCGATCTTCACAGTGGTCCGTACGACGATTTCCTGCAGATCGACGCACCGATCAACCACGGTAATTCGGGTGGGCCCCTTGTCGACACCAACGGCACTGTCGTGGGTATCAACACCGCGATCTATTCGCCCAATGGCGGCAGCGTTGGCGTCGGATTTGCGATCCCTTCCCATGAGGCTGAACAGATCGTCGCCAAGCTGGTGAAAAGCGGTTCGATCGAACATGGGTTGCTCGGCATCGTGATGCAGCCGGTCACACCGGACCTCGCAAACGCCCTCGGCCTGCCAACGCCCGAAGGTGCATTGGTCGCTCATGTCGGCGATGGATCGCCTGCCGCCCATGCAGGCATCGAGACCGGCGACGTCATCACCGGATTTTCCGGCCAAACCATCAAGGAGCCCAAGACCCTGTCTCGAGCTGTGGCGGATCTCGTACCGGGAAAGAGGGAGGCGCTGTCCGTTTGGCGCAATGGGAAGACAGTTGCGCTGTCGGTGGTCATTGGCGGCAACGACGACAGTGTCAAGCCGATATCCGCAACCAACTCTTCGCAGCCGGTGCATTCCAGTTTTCCAACACTCGGTCTAGCGCTTGGTGACCTCAATCAAACCGTTCGCCAAGCCTTGAATGTGTCTTCGCGCGTGCGTGGTGCCGTGGTGGAGGGGATCGATCCCGACCAGCCGGCAGCCACCACCGGCATTGCATTGGGCGACGTCATCGTCGCGGTCAATCACATGCCGGTGAAGACTGCGAAGGAGACAAGTCAGGCCATTAGTGCCGCGGCAAAATCCAGCAAGAAGTCGGTGCTGCTGCTGATTGAGCGCGGCGAACAGCAGACATTCATCGCATTGCCGTTCGGCAAGGGCTAGTTCGCCGTGATGGTGGCATGCTCGTCGGGACGGGGGCAAAATCCTACAAGCTCACCTGATCCCGGCAACCGCCCCGGCGCGCAGGCATTCGAACAAGGTCACCGTCGTGAAAGCAATCACATTCTCCCGCTTCGGCGCACCCGATGCGCTGGTGGTCGCAGACATTCCTGACCCTAAGCCCGGCCATGGCGAGGCGCTGGTTCGGGTCGAAGCCGCTTCGGTCAATCCGAGCGACGTGAAGAACGTGGCGGGTGCGATGTCGCAAACCACCCTGCCGCGCGTTCCGGGACGGGATTTCGCGGGCGTCGTGGAGGTCGGACCGGATGAATGGATCGGCATGGACGTGTGGGGCAGCGGCAATGCCGGATTCACCCGCGACGGAAGCCATGCGCAATACATCATCGTTCCTGTCGCCAGCCTGCGCCGCAAGCCGGAAAGATTGAGTTTCGACGAGGCTGCATCGGTCGGCGTGAACTACCTTGCAGCGCATCGCGGCTTGGTGGATGCGGGCGCGCTGCGCAGCGGCGAGACACTCGCGATCATTGGGGCGGGTGGTGGGGTCGGGAGTGCCGTGGCCCAAATCGCGCGGCGCATGGGGGCAAGCAAGATCGTTGGCGTGGATCGGTCCGCCCCCGACCTAGCCTCGGCAATCGCAAGGGCAACGGACGCATTCATTGCCGGGGCATCGGACACTGCAGCCGCCGTGCGTGATGCGCTCGGCGGCAGAGGCGCAGACTTGGTGTTCGATGCCGTGGGGGGCGTCATGTTTGGCACATCGTTGGCCTGCCTCGCGCCGCAGGGACGCCTTATCGAGATAAGCGCGACCGGTCAGCGGGAGGTGACATTCGACGTCGCGGGCTTCTATCACAATGAGAGCCGGATTTTCGGCGTGGATACCTTGAAGCTGGACCTGACCGCTGCCGGCGCCATCCTGGAGGGGCTGCGGCCTGGCTTCGAAGATGGTGACTACCGGCCGCCCTTCATTGCCGGAACATTCCCGCTGGTTAACGCGGCAGCGGCCTATCAATCCGTGGCGGATGGACAGGCCGGACGGATCGTGCTGCGACCGCAGGGATGAACCGCATGCTCTCGGCCGCACTTTCAATCATCGCCGGGTTGGCCGTCGGGGTAGGCTATGGCCTGTGCGGGATACGTTCCCCGGCGCCACCGGCGATTGCCCTTTCGGGCTGCTCGGGATGCTGGCAGGGGAACGCGGCGTCCTTCTGGCCCGACACCATTTCGGCAACCAGCTTTACGATGCCTCGCCTGCCCAGGCGCCCGCAAATCTGTCCGACCATCGAACGCCCGAAACACTGAGAGAGTGAACCATGCAGGCGCAGAGTCAAGACGAGACGCAAGCAACGCACAGTCTCTTTGGAACTTTTGTCGTGCCCGCGATCCCTGCGCCACAGGTTGAGGCCGCCTCGCAAACCGATCCGGCTTTTTGAACGTAAGAACCGTCCACGCTAACAGGAGTCTCAGCAAATGACAGAGAACAAAAAAATAGCTTTGCGCACCCGGCGACCGTCGGGCATAACCGACCTCTCTTCGGACGCAACCCGCGATATCAGCGCGGGACTTAACGGCCTGCTGGCCGACGTCTTTGCCCTTTACCTAAAGACGAAAAACTTTCACTGGCACATGAGCGGTTCGCATTTTCGCGACTATCATCTCCTGCTTGATGAGCATGGTGATCAGATCTACGCAATGACCGATCCGATCGCCGAGAGGGTCCGCAAAATTGGCGGCACCACACTGCGATCCATCGGGCAAATTGTGCGGACTCAGCGCATCGCCGACAATGATGCCGAATACGTCGAGCCGCAGGATATGCTTGACGAGTTGAGGGACGACAATCTACGCCTCACGTCGGCGATGCGCGAGGTACATAATACCTGCGACAATTACCATGACGTAGCAACGGCTAGCCTTCTTGAGGTCTGGATTGACGAGACCGAGCGGCGCACGTGGTTTCTCTACGAAATGTTGCACCGTGCCAGCGCGTGGGCTTGAAGTTCAGTTTTACGGACGAAATTCGACACCCATACTTATTTATACACAAAACTATACCTTGATATATTACAGATTTCTGCAGATCGACCCTAGATATTCGATGAAGGCCAGGAACTGAGACGAAAATCACGTTTGAGCGTTCCTGAGAGCCTGTAACCGGAATGCGCGGTCGATAAATAGCCGCCTTCCTCATCGAAAAGGACTTGTAATCATGCGTTCTATCACTTTGAAGGCAGCGCTTGCCGCGATGATCATCACCGTTCCGCTCTCCGGGGCCTTTGCCGCCTCGCATGACGGTGGCCACGGTGGCCGCCATGAGGGCAGCGGCGCTTACGGCGACTTCGCTCAGAAGCGCTGGTTTGACGGCATTGACTCGTTTCACCACTACAACACGCCTCTGGGCGTCAGGCACTACGACAGCCCCTACAATCGCTAAAAAGCAGGCGCCAGCGCCTGGTCTTGGCACCCGCCGCTGCGTTGTAGCGGCGGGTGTTGTCGCGCCAGGATTTATCCCGAGCGAGTTCGTCGAGTTGTGCTTGGTATTTGGTAGGTCGGAATTTAGCCTATCGGCTTGCAAGGTCGGCTCATTGGCGACTGTCCCGGACCAGCCGCGACCTGTCTCCTTGGATGTCCCGCACTTGCGACAGCCGTTTGCAGCCGGCTGTATTTCTGGTGAACCGTGATGGGCTTCTGGCCCGCGCTGCAGTCTTCAGTTTCGAAATCCGCCTTTCAATTCAACGGGCTCGCTTTGCCAGCGCCCCGCGACGTTCGCGTGGCCTTGGCGAAGACTGCCTTTCGCCTGGCCGATGCATTTTGAGACAGCCGGGTGATGAACGCCGGCGTTGGTATCCAAGACGCCGCCTTGCGGAGCCTTGAAACATCCAGCCGGACTTGGCGGGAACAAACCGCCAGTTCGACGGCGGTGAAACTATCTTGGGATACACTCTCGAACTACGCAAATCCCAGCCAAACCGGGCGGTCCAGGGCCTATCCGAGGCTCCGCTGGTAAGCACTCGGAGTAAGGCCGGCCACCTTTCGAAAAGCGGCCGTGAATGAGCTGGTTTCGCTGTATCCGACAGTCAATCCGATGTCCGTCACCGAATGAGCGCGCGTCGCGAGAAGACTTTTGGCATGCTCGATTCGACGGCTGGTGTGATACCGATGCGGAGGCACACCAAATGACAGCTTGAAGGCGCGGCAGAAATAGTACGGGCTCAACCGGGCAAGCTGCGCGAGAGTGGCCAGCGGTATCGGTTCGCCCAAATGCGCATCGATATGCGCCGTTACTATCCGCTTCTGCCAAGCCGCGAGTCCGCCTCGAAGCTGAGGTTCGGCTCTCGGCGTCCCTTTGTGAAAACGGACCAGTTCATGAGCCAGGACGATACCCAGCGCTTCCAGGTACCGCTGATTCTCCAGGTTTGGGCTTTCGAGCGACCTCATCAGTTTGAGGGCTGTGCCCAGAAGCGTTGCATCCTCAAAGAAAAGCTTCGCCACGAACGTCATATCTGCCGTGTCCGCGTTGAACGGAACTTGCAGCTTGGCAGGATCAAAATAAATGAACATGAGACGCGCAGACGTCCGCGGCTCATGCCATTCAAGGTATTCGCGGCCGGCGGGCACGAAGGTGAGCTTGCGACCAAAATCCAGAAGTTTCGATCGGGATAAACCTTCGACGAAGGTATCACCGTCTCGCCGCGCGCCTTGTTCATAGACCACCAGTAAGTGCATGGGCGCGCGAAACCGGAACTCGAATTTGTCATGACCTGCAGCTTGGACTACCTCAGCAACTATCCCATCCGAAATCGCCGTGCGACTACTCACAGCGTCGGCTGAAGATATCTCGACGCGGTAATCGGCCACGTCGACGGTCCGGCGCCCGAACTGCGCGTACGCCGCGGAGCTGGCACGTTGTGCCTTTCTGCCGTTGAATGGAGCGCGCCAATCTCCCACCAAAAGTGGGCCGGTTTGCTGCAATCGCGGCGCATTGCCCGCAAAGGTCGTAATCGCAAGTGCATCGATGTCGCTGGGGGCAGAATTCGTCAACATGGCTTGGCGCACATCCTTCGGGCTATCCCATCTGATGTCAGCGTAAAGCGCCGGTGATGATTTACTCCATTCTACATCCGTAGGCGGCCCTAGAGTGTTGGTTTGAACTGCTCATACTTTGGTTTGGGATTGGACGGCGCAGTCGATAGTAGTGCTGCCATCATTTGTACAGTTGCGACGATGCCATACTTTTGCCCCGCAACTCGACCGGTCATTTCAGACCGGCGTCCTTGGCTGCAAGACCGCCGATCGCCGACCAGTCGAGCTTGTCGCCGCCACTAGCCAGCAGGGTAAGAAACCGGTCGCGGAGAAGGCTGGCGATCGGCATCGGCACGCGCAAGTCCTCGGCAGCCGCAAGGGCAAGCCGAATATCCTTGGAGCCAAGGGGTGCTGCGAACGCGGCCGGTTCGAAAATTCCGTCGGCGATCAGTCCGCCATAGACTTTGTAGACCGGGAGGCCAAACAGGGTCGAGGTCAGAAAGTCGGCATATTGCCGCCGGTCGAGACCGGCTTTGCCGATCAGCGCCATTGCTTCGCCGAGCGATTCGATAACCGAAGCGAACAGGAAGTTGCCGCTGAGCTTTACCAAATTGGCAAATTTCGGAATCTCGGAGACGATGAAAGTGTGTCTCCCGATTGCATCGAGGAGCGGTGCAACTGCCTTGACATCATCCGGCGCACCGGCGGCGGCGACAACAAGTTGGCCCGCCGCCGCCACATCAGGGCGGCCGAACACTGGCGCCGCCACAAAACGCTGCCCCGCCTTGGCGTGGGCCGCGGCAAGCCGTTCGGACAATGCGACACTAATGGTGCTCGACGAAACATGGATCGCGCCGACCGACAGGCTATGGATTGCGCCACCGTCGCCGAACACCACGTCCTCGACGGCCTCGTCGTTTGCCAGCATGGTCAGGACGATATCGCCGTGACAGGCGTCTGACATATTGGCCGCCGCTTTCGCTCCCAGCGTGACCAGCGTTTCGACTTTCGCGCGTGTCCGATTGTAAACGGTCACATCATGCCCCGCTTTCAAGAGGTTGGTCGCCATGCCGGCGCCCATATGCCCTAACCCGATAAACCCGACTTCCATATCTCTGCCAGCTCCTCTTGGTGATGCGGCAGACGCTACGAGGCGGTCTGCGAAAAGGCTTTGCCCTTGTTGCGGCGCGTGGGCTTTTCTTGCTGCTATCAACTATTTGCGCCGGTATTTGCGCCGGTCACCCCTGCGGTGCCTCCTGACCGCTATCTGCGCAATGTCGATCCAAATGCCGCAAAGCGGCTGAAGCAGAGGGCAGAGCGGTGCGTTAGACAGCGTGGCGGCTCAAGTTTCTGAAATCAACGCAAGCCTGGCACAATGACCAACCAAGAACCTCGTTGCTGTGGGCCGACCGTCGACGTCGTTGCTCGGCCGGTCTTTCGCGCCGAGCCGACAGAAGTCCCAATTGCTGGCGCCGACGTCGTTCCGATCGCTGTCCCGGCGCTTTTGGCCTTCGTTGCCGGATATGTGGACAGTTGTACCTTCCTGGCATTCGCCGGCCTCTTTGTTGCGCAGATGACGGGTAGTTTGGTGGTGGCTGGCTCCGAACTGGTCGCCAAAAACGATGGCTTTCTGATCAAGGTGCTGGCAATCCCCATCTTCTTTGCGGCCGGGGTGTTGACGACCATAATCGTGAGAGCGCTTGGCTCAGATAGCCGAAGAGCCTTGGTCGCGACCCTGGCGCTCGAGGCAGCGCTACTCGGTGGACTGGCGTGCGTCGATGTCTCGTCAGGGGTGACGACGGTCACATCGGTTGCGGTACTGTTCGACCTCTCAGCCATGGGCGTTCAGAGCGCCTCCGTTCGGCTTCTGCTGGTTCAATACGGGTCAACCAATGTGATGACGACCAACACCACGCAACTGGCGATCGAGCTCACCGACATGCTGCTCGCATCGCATCGGAATCGGCGCAACCCTCGCGACGCTGCATGGCGCCTCAGCGACGAGCGCACTCGGGTCGCGCTGGCTCGAGTTGCTCCGATCATGCTCGGTTTCGTTGCCGGCACGGTTGCGGGAGGCTTAGCGTACACTTCGATAGGCCTCAATGGCTTGGTGTTCGCAGTCGGCATCGTAGCAACTCTCGCTATCTGGGCCGTCAAGGGCACTTGGCTGCGCCGATGACCAGCCCACATTCATGATCTCAACCGAGCCTCCGCGCGCTGGCGTGGTGAGGCGCGTTTTGGATTTGGCGAACCTAGGTTAGCCCGATATCTTCGCCCGCGCGATGGCCTCAGGAGGGAAGGGCTTCGCCTGCGGACTCGAGGTCGTCGCCGCATTGATCCGACTATTCGGATTCCCGCAAAGCGTTGGATAGGCAGTCGATCAGCACTTTGCCGTCGAACGGCTTGGTCAGGAAGCCGACCGCTCCGGCCTCCAATGCTCTTTTCCGACTGCTATCCTCAGGAAAAGCCGATATGAAAATGACAGGCACCCTTACGCCTTGGGCGATTAAATGAGCCTGCAGGTCAACGCCGCTCATGCCTGGCATTCGGATGTCCGTGATCACGCAGCTAGTGTCCTCGACGTGGGGAGACTCCAGGAATTCTTCAGCCGACGCAAACGCATGAACGAGGAACCCATGAAGGCGCACCAGTTTTGCGGTGGCGATCCGGAGCGATTCATCGTCATCGACGATTGAGATTATCGGAACGCTGGACAGCTGACATCCTCTCAAGAAAGTTGTGCGCGACTCCTCGTCGCGCGTCTACGACCTTAGTCCATTCAGCGCCGACTACGAGTCATACAGAGGTTTTATTGTTTGGTACGGTGAAGGTGGAGAGACTCGGCCATTCTCACCAAATCAGCCAAAGTCTTGGCTCCCATTTTTTTCATGACGTTGCCGCGATGTATCTTCACGGTGATTTCGCTCAGCCCTACCTCGGCCGCAACCTGCTTGTTCATCAGCCCAGTCGTAACCAATGCCATGATCTCCCGCTCGCGTGCACTCAGCGACTCGAAGAGAGCTTGCAGAGCCGATAGCTCTCCCTCCTTTTCACGCCTGCGTCGATCGCGATCAATCGCCGCGACAACAGCGTCCAGGATGTCCTGGTCTCGAAACGGCTTGGTCAGGAAATCGACGGCGCCTGCTTTCATGGCTCTCACCGACATCGGAATGTCGCCATGACCGGTCATGAAAATGATTGGAATGTGGATGTTTGCCCTGGCAAGTTCGCTTTGAATATCAAGACCGCTCACCCCGGGCAGCCGAACGTCGAGTATGAGGCAACTCGGAACATCCGGGAGTTTGTGTTGCAGCAGTTCCGCTGCTGACCCGAAAACCTCGGTGTTCAGATCCACCGTGCGAAAAAGCCTCTTGAGGGCCTCGCGGAATGAAATGTCGTCCTCAACGATGAAGACGATTGGCCCGTTGCCGCGGGCGACTGGATCATCCGTGAGCAATCGGCCGGTCAAGATCGTGTCTCTTGATGCGGCCACGGACAGAACTCAGTGGTTACGACGGACCTCGCGTTGCATGAGCCCGCCGCCAACATCGCCTGGATTATCGAACAAGGGAAACACCGCCCCATGCACATTCTGCGGCGCCTGACCGTAACGAAGGAAAATCTCGTGTTTTGGCTACCTGGCATGTGCGGCAACGTCCCAGCTAAGCCCCGTCGTGGAGATAAAAGCACTTTCAGGAAAGATCGGCAATTTGATTGCGAAGCCAGCGAAAGCGACGCGTCCTCAGGCGCCGGGTTTTCCTCTTGACGTCCCTACGGAAAAACGCGCGAAATCCGCAACCACGATGCAAACTTGGCAATAGCGAAGAAGCATCCGTCGGCGAAGAGTACTAGTTTGTTGTCGGCGTTGCGATCTGTGGTGTTCGGTGCATTTCTATAACATCATAGCAGCGCTCCAACTCGTGCCAATTGATCCCATGGGCCTTCCCCTCCCGCCCGCCGATCGATTGTGAGGGTGCTCTTCCTCCCGGGAGCGTTTTTCACCGTGCGAGTTCTTGGGCCGATGACATGCCGTCATCGGCCCATTTTTCCCTCTGTCTCACAAGCAGGGTTAGCCGGCTCCCTATGGCGGTCGAATTCATCAAGCTGGTTGCCGTGAAGACCTGCTACTCGGGCGCCGCTTGTCCAGGAGGCTGGAAACTGCCGCCCAACGCCGTCGTGGCTCTAATATACGGATCCTATCCTCGGTCGCCGGAGGGTTGCCAACGTCGGCACTTTTCGCGATGAGACTTGTTGCGGCGCCCTGCATCGCGCCGATTTTCGGAGAGGACAAGAATCTGACGTCGCAATTGGCGCCCGACTGCAACCGTGGTCGAAATGATGGCTGGATCAGAAGGCGACTTTCGACCGCAATCACTGCGTCGCGAGAAGCCCAGCATATCTCGTCAAAACCCATACATGCCCGAAAAGAGGCCAGAATCGACTGAGGGATACTTGTCGTTGTCGCCCTTGAGCTGCGATAGGGGCGTCGCAGTCGAACGGGCAGTCGGTGCTTGGAGATGCCTCGGCAACGTTACGTGGTTTCTGTGCTCCTTTCGTACGACAAGATCGAGCTTCTGCTGTGTCTGTGACGGAAGCGAACTTGCCGCAGAGGCGCAAGCGGTTGACAGAAAAATTGCCGCGAGTGCGGCCTCGATGGAAAAAGAGCGCATGTCGATTTCACCCATTATGTCGTTCTGTTGCACAGCCCCGCAAGACTTCGATTGTTCATGCCGGCAGTATTCATTTAGGCTTCTCGGCGGCCTTAAAACACTATACGAAATGCACTCAAACTAAATTTAAGGAATTATTTTTGTAAACCGAAAGAATGCCAATCAGTTCATCTAACGCGAGGCGACGTGGCGCTTAAGGCCCAGAGAACTAGCCGATCGTCACTGCACTAGCATTCGCCGGTTCGCGGATTGTCAGAGGCCTCTAGGTATATTGGTATATTTATTTCAAACTAGGACATTACGCCTGCCAACCTGCGTACAATATGGGACTGCGGATACCCGCGTTTAGGATTGTCTTGGCAAGCACAGCGCTGTGCGCCCAAACCGCAATTGTGCAGAACGCAATTCGTCACAACACGGTTCACTATTGCCTCCCAGACGTACCGACCTCCGCCCAACGTCAGTTTTCGTAGCGCCGGCATTGCCGCTGTCGCAAGTCTGCATTCGACGCTGACGCGGCAATCTCCCGTCAGGCAAGCGCCTCCATCTGTTCCAGCCCAAAGGAAACACGCCCATGAGCACCTTCACAACCAAGGACGGTACAGAAATCTACTACAAGGACTGGGGCACCGGGCAGCCAGTGGTCTTCAGCCATGGATGGCCGCTCAGCGCAGATGCCTTTGAGGACCAGATGTTCTTTCTTGTTTCGCACGGGTATCGCTGCATTGCGCATGACCGCCGTGGCCACGGGCGGTCGAGCCAACCATGGACCGGCAACGACATGGACACGTATGCCGACGATCTCGCGGAAGTTGTCCACAAGCTTGATCTCAAGGACGCCATCCACGTCGGCCACTCCACGGGTGGCGGGGAAGTTGCTCGCTACATCGGGCGGCACGGCACGAAGCGTGTGGCGAAGGCCGTTTTGATCGCCTCCGTCCCGCCTCTGATGGTGAAGACGCCGACCAATCCTGGCGGCACGCCACTCGAGGTGTTCGACAAGATGCGCGCCAGCGTCCACGCCGACCGCTCGCAATTCTGGAAAGATCTCAGCCTGCCATTCTTCGGCTACAACCGGCCAGGCGCGAAGGTCTCGGAGGGAGCGCGCCACTCATTCTGGCGGCAAGGAATGATGACGGGTTTCCCTGCCGCATACTTCTGCATCAAGGCGTTCTCCGAGACCGATCAGACCGAAGACCTGAAGAAGTTCGACGTGCCGACGCTGATCATGCAAGGTGACGACGACCAGATGGTGCCGTTCGCTGACGCCGGCCTGCTTCAGTCAAAGCTCATCAAAGGTGCGACGCTGAAGGTCTACAAGGGCGCCCCGCACGGTCTCTGTATGACGCTCAAGGATCAGGTCAACGAGGACTTGCTGGCGTTTTTCAAAGTCTGAGCAACAGGGATGAAGCTGCCTTTTGCATGATGCCGGAGGCCATCCGATCGCCGGCTCTCACCGATTAGTCCGCGGTCAACACGAGCCGCCCGCAGGGCGGCTTCGACCGTTTTTGTACCTAGTATCAAGTTGTTCAAACCAAGCCGCTCAACGGCAAGGTTTGAAAGCAGCGCTATCGAACGTTCAAATCAGATCATGAACTACGGGCGGTATCCATATAATGTTAAATTGCTACAGGCGGCGCAGGGTCAGCGTGTTTATTTACAAAGCACTGCGCCCTCACGTCTTTCGGCCACGCCTGTCGGTGATGGCAGCTCTCGGCCTATGTTTTTATCTTGTACTTCAACATATTTTCGAGTTGCTTCGCGCGGCCCTCATCGCTTTCGACATAACGACGCTCATGATGATTGTGGCATGCCTGGTCATCGCCTGGAAGACAGCGCGTCGCATGATGCCGAGGCGTGCGGGCGAGGAGAATGAGCGGAAGTTCTCTGTGCTCATGACCGGCATCGCTGTTTGTGTCGTTATCCTGGGAGCACTCGGTCTGGAACTTTCGGGCGTCCACCAAAAATCGGTGAATGAGATCGTGTTGGCGTCAGCGACGATCATGCTTGCATGGGGATTTCTTAACATGCTTTTCGCTTTCTACTATGCCTACGAGTTCTATCGTCGACAGCAGCGAAATCATCGGCCCCTGGCATTTCCAGGCACCACACAACCTGACTATTTTGACTTTATCTACTTTGCGTTCACCATAGGCATGACCTTTCAGGTCACCGATGTAGGGGTCCGATCGGGACCGATCAGACATATCGTTTTCTTGCACGCGCTGATCTCCTTCGTCCTTAGCGTGATTGTGCTGGCTCTGATGGTCAATGTCTTCGTCGGAGTTCTCTATTTTGGGTGAGCTTTCAACGTGGCGTGACGGCAGAACGCCCATGGAACTGCGCAACAGACAGATCGTGCTGTGGCGTTGTAGATGCCACGCCGGACGTCGATCGGATTGCCGTGCCAATTCCGGGCGAGGGCGACGGTCTCATACCTAAGTATATCCAGGCCAAATCATTCGCGTAGGTCGATTGCCATCGGTAGAATAGCCGTTTAGAGCCGAACTTGATTATCTAAATTCCATAGCAGTCCGAAACTCGCCAGCATGACCGGCAGGCGTGGCACAGAATGCTCTCATTATACTTGTGCGTTCTATGTTTTTCGGAGACTGCATCGGCGAAAAGTTATGGAGGCAAACGATGTCGTTCGAATTGCGCAGAATCGAAGGGATCAGCATTCCCAAGTTCTGGAACGACTACACCAATTTTGAAGACAGCGGCCTCCCAAAGCATTCGACCTCGTCAGCTGCTTCACGCTTAGGCTTTGTCGTCGGAATAGCGACGAGACAGGTAAATCTGATCCTATTCGTGCCGGATCCAAAAGAACCAGGGGGTTTGGTCGACGACCCAACAAGAGCCAACTTGCTGGATGCGGTTATGCGCCTGCTCCCGAAGGGAATGGCAGTGCGCTTTCTCAGGATCGGTAACGACGACTTGCGGCGTCGTTTGGGAATTTTTCGCGAGAAGGCAGGACCCGATCGATGTTTGTTTCTGGACCTCCGATCGCAGGCCGACTCCGCGATAGAGGAATTGGCCCGCGCCCTGCTTAGAATCGACGGGATGGACGAGCATTTCGGCGAAATCTACGCAAGCGCCGTCGGACTAGCGATCGCCGCGCGGCTTCTGGGCCATGACCATCGCCCCGATCCCTTTCGGCCAAAACGCAATTGTGGAGCTTTGCCGAGATGGCGGCTCAAGCGCGCCCTTGAGTACATCGATGCGAACCTGGCAGAGCCGATCACGCTTGGCGACCTCGCCGCAGTAACGGGGCTCTCACCAATGCACTTCGCTGCCCAATTTCGCATATCGACCGGCATTCGTCCTCATGAATATTTGTTGCGGCGTCGTATCGAACGAGCACGGGAGCTCCTCTTGCAGCATGATTCGTCGATCGTCGACGTCGCGCTCAGCGTCGGATTCCAGACGCAGTCTCACTTCACCACGGTGTTCAAACGTTTCATGGGTGACACGCCGCATCAGTGGCGGCGGTCAA